>JAADYY010000649.1 GCA_010092805.1 Chloroflexota bacterium
GACGACGCGATCACGCTGGTGCCCTACACCGAACCCGCCAACGGCCTGAGCGGGCTGGTGCCGGACTGGGAACAGGTTGATGTGGGGCTGTTCGCCAGCTTGGACGGCGACATTCTGATCATCCAGGCACTCCCAGCCCCAGCGGAAGTGCTGCTGCCCATCCTCGCTGAGGAGTTCGGCGTCGATGTCGCGCCGGGGCCGCAGGCGACGCGCACCATCAACACGATCACCTGGCAGATTTACACCGACACGAGCGGCACTGAGGTCATACATTTTGCCGTCGGCCAGTCGGAAGGCGGCATCGCGATCTTTGTGGTGCTGCAAGGCCCCAACGCCGCCGACCTGCGCGAGACGGTCTTCGCCCCGGTGATCGACGCGCTGATCGTCGGCGAAGGATCGGGCGCGCCGCCGCCGGGAGTCAGCCCAGAGACGACCAGCGTTCCACCTACAGGTGCAGACGGCCCACCCATCGACCCGCCGCCTACCCCCGGCCAGCAGGTGCTGCTGGCTCCGTTCGTCGATCCAACGGCGGGGTTTGCGGCGCTCGTCCCGGTCGGGTGGACGCCGAGTATGCCCGGTGTCGTCATGAGCGCCGACGGCGACACGCTCACCCTGCGCGTGATTGATCTGCCAGCGGATGCAGCGCTGATGCAAATCACGGCGGCGTTCGGCCTCGGCGACACGCCCACCCCGGTTGGAGAGCGCGTCATCAATTCGCGGCGCTGGGGGCTTTACGTCGGCGCGGTGGACGGCCAAACCGCGCATGTCGCGCTCGGTGCGCTGGAACCCGCGCGCACGGGCCTCGTCGCGCTGAGCGGCCCCAACGCCGACGATCTGTACACATCGGTGTTTCTGCCCGTCGTCGATATTTTTCAGCTTGAGGTGAGCACGCCGCCCGGCTTCACCGGCACCCCCGGATCGGGGACGCCGCCGCCCGTGACGCAGGCCGTCACGTTCCCCGAGCCGCCGGGGCAGTTGATCGCGGTGAACGGCCATCGGCTGCACATCGACTGCATCGGCGAAGGCGCGCCAACCGTGATCCTCGATGCGGAGTGGAGCAGTTGGTCGCTGGAACTGCGCCCGCTGCAACAGCAGATCGCGGCGATCACGCGGGTGTGTGTCTATGATCGCGCCGGCTACGGGTGGAGCGACCCCGGCCCTGAGCCGCGCACCGCCCAGCAGCTCGTCGATGAGCTGTTCGCGCTGCTGAATAATTCCGGTGAAAGCGGCCCGTTCATCATCGCGGGGCACTCGTTCGGCGGCCTGACGGCGCGGTTGTTCGCCAGCCAGCACCCCGATCTCGTGGCGGGCGTCGTGCTGATCGACGCGCTGCCGCCAGAATTCGCGCTCCGGGACGACGAATTCATCCCAATCTTGCCCGCGCCGTTCATCGCTGAGCTGGAGACGCTGCGCGATGTGCTCAGCGAGGCGTTGGTGCCGCCCGCCGTCGCGCTCGATGTGGTGCCGGACAGCGCGCTGCCGCCCGGCCTGCCCGCCGATCTCGCCGACACGTACAAAATCCAGTTCCTGCGCTTGCAGCACATCGAGGCGGTGCTGGCCGAAGCCACCGCCCTCGAAACCAGCGTCCGGCAGGTAAACGGCACGACGCTCGGCGACCTGCCGCTGATCGTGCTGATCGCCGGGCAAGATCGCCCGGAGGGCTGGCGCGACACCGCCGAGGCGCTGGCCGAACTTTCCACCGACGGCGCGCTGATCGTCGTGGCGGAGAGCGGCCCCCGCGTCCCCGTCGATGCGCCCGCCGCCATCGTCGACGCCATCCAACAATTGATCACCCCATAGACGCCTTACACGTTCGGCATTAACATAGACTCATCAGCCGGGGCGCTCCGCCGTGAGTGCCCCGGTTGATCATCGTCATCTGTCTATGGAGTTGACCGGATGCCCAGCCGCAACCGCGCCCTGCGCGCCGCCCTGATCCTTGCGCTGCTGCTGATCACCGCAGCGATTAGTGTGGCGCAGGACGACCCGACCATCGATTTCACCCTGTTCCGCAGCCCAGACACGCTGACTGTCTACGTCCCAGCCGCGCCCGGCGACGACGTGACCGTCAACCTCTACGGCCTCAACTTTCAGACGGGCGGGGGCGAGCGTTTCTTCCCCCGCGATTACCAAGCGTTCACCGCGCTCAACTTTCAGGGGCTGACCGTCCCCACCTGCCTGATCTTGCGGCGCGCCGAGACCGACGACCCGCTGCCGCAGGCGTGCCAGCAGCTTGAAGCGACGCAGCGCCACATCGCCTTCCTGACCGACGCCGATGTCTTCTGGTACGATGAGTCCACCGGGACCGAAGAAACCCTGATCGTGCAGGACGCCGAAACCATCGTCGATCTGTGCCCGGCGGGTGCGGCGGACTGCCCCATCCGCTTCCCGTACACCCCCCCCGCCGGCGGAACGTCGTGCGCGGAAGTCATCGCCAACCGTGAAGTCGTCGTGCTGATCGCCCGCTTCGAGCAGATCAGCGGCAGCCACGACGAAGCGCGGGCGACCAGCGAGGCCTACTGCGCCACCATTGTCATCTGGGGCAACGTGCGCTTCGCCGTCATCGAGAGCTTCTACACATTCACCCCACGCTGGAGCGAGATTCGTAGACAGCCCGGTGCCACCGCCGTAAGTGCCGTCGAGTCGCTCGATGAACTCGCGCTGTTTGTCTCCCGCGACGGCGGCGATGTCGAGTATATTTTCCGCTTTGTGGTCTCCCAGTTGATCTACTTCGAGGATCAGCAAGCAGCGCTGCCATTTCTGGAAACGGCGCTGGAATTGGCACCCGAGGGGCGCGAAGCGGAAATGGCGGTGTGGGCATTATATTTCTCGAGAGGCTATATCCTGAGCGAGATTGACCAAGATTATTTTCACGCCTTGATCGATTACAACCGAGTAATTGATCTGAACCCGATGTACCCTCCAGCCTACAACAACCGAGGTCTTGTCCACGCTGAGTTGGGTAAATACGATCAAGCGCTTGCTGACTTCGACCGTGCCATTGACCTCGACCCTGCTGATGTTTTCGCCCACAACAATCGAGGACTCATCCACGCTGAGTTGAGTGAATATGATCAGGCGTTTGCTGACTTCGAC
>JAADYY010000650.1 GCA_010092805.1 Chloroflexota bacterium
GCGCATACTTCGACTGTCGCCGAGCTGAGCCAAGCGGTGCTGCTGACCAGCGAGATCGAACGGATGGGGCGCGGTGATCATGCAGCGGCCTGGGATCGCCTGCTTGGGGCGACCTATATTGCGCGCACATGGGGTGATGCCTACGGCTATCTGCTGGTCGCCACCGGGCGCGCCGAGATCATGCTTGATCCGGTAATGCAGATCTGGGACTGCGGGCCGTTCGGCGTGATCTTGCCGGAGGCGGGCGGCACCTTCACCGATTGGCAGGGCGCAGCGACGATCCGTGCGGGCGAGGCAGTCGCAACCAACGGCGCGTTGGCCGCAGCGGTACAAGCGATCATCGATGATCGTTAAGCGCCGTTAAGCCGCAGCCTCGTTGAGATTTAACCTGGCTTTCGGCCTGCGCTCACAAAATCTATAGTGATAAAGCTTTGTTAAATGCGGCAGTTTTCGCACCCGCGCATGTTATGATCTCGCCCGGTCGATTGCTTGACCATGTGACTGATTGCATGTGAGGGAGACAAAACGTATGCTTCGTAAGCTTGTTGTGCTGCTGCTCATGCTGGGGATTTTTGTCGTGCCGACGTTCGCTCAGGACGATGAATATCCGGATTGGGATGTGGTGTTGGTGGGGCATCGCGGGCTGTCGCCGGGCTTCCCGGAAAACACGATGGCCGCGTTCCGTAACTCGATTGAACTGGGCGTGGACGTGATCGAACTCGATCTGCGCGGCACCAGCGATGGCGAAGTTGTGATCCTGCACGACTCAACTGTTGACCGCACGACCGATGGCACCGGCACCGTCACGGAAATGACACTCGAAGAAGTCCGTGCGTTGGATGCGGGCAGCTATGTCTCGCCGGAGTTTGCGGGTGAACGCATCCCGACCTACGAAGAAGTTCTGGAACTGGTGCAGGGCACCGGCGTGATGCTGCTGCTCGACATCAAGATCAGCCCCGTGCTGGACAAGGAACGCATCATCCGCCTGACCGAAGAATACGACGCGGTGATGGACGTGATCGTCGGCGTCCGGTCGGTTGAGGATCTGCGTGAGTTCCGTGCGCTGAACCCGAACGTGCGTACGCTGGGCTTCATTCCGGGGATCATGTCGATTGACGAATTCGCCGACGCGGGCATCGACATCATCCGCCTGTGGCCGCGCTGGATCAACGCAGATCAGCGCCTGGTGAGCTACGTGCAGGATGTGCGTGGGCTGCCGGTGTGGAGCACCGCCAACGATGCACCGCGTGAAGAACTTGACCTGCTGATTCGTCAGGGTGTGAACGGTATCCTGACCGATCTGCCGGAAGTGATGGCGCAGCTCCTGGCCGACATCGACGCCTAAGTCGCTGCGGCGCTTGCCAAGTTAAATTGATTGCGATCCCTCGGCTGTCCTATGATGGCTGAGGGATTTTTATTTCACCCCTTTTTCGCCCCCATTGAACGGCCTCTATCTGAGAATCTGCCCAGTAAGGGCTTGCCAGGCCATGTTCAGCCGCGATAATCAAGACATTATCAATCGGCTGAACGGATCGAGGATCTCATGGCAGCGATCAATCGTGAGACGCTGACGGCGTGGTATCGGGCGTCGCGTCCGCGTACACTCACCGCAACCTATGTGCCGTTGGGGTTAGCCGCCGCGATCACGGTGCAGGACGGCGTCTTTGATGTGGTGCGCTTTGCGCTCTCGCTGATCGGGGCGTTGTTTTTGCAGGTGGGCGCGAATCTCATTAATGAGTATTTCGACTTTCGGCGTGGCGCGGATGAACTCAAGCAGGCCGGGCAAGGCATGATCATCAAGAATCAGGTGCTGACGCCTGGCGGGGTGCTCGCTGGGGCGATCATCACCGTCGTTGCTGGCTCGGTGATCGGGCTGTTGCTGCTGTTTCAGAGCGGGCCGCTGCTCCTCTGGATCGGTCTAGGCGGTGTGCTGGTCGTGATCACCTACACGGCGGGGCCATTTCCGCTGGCTTACAACGGCCTGGGCGAGGTGGCGGTGTTCATTTTCATGGGGCCGTTGATGGTGCTGGGCGCGTATTATGTCACATCTGGGGGTGTCTTTAGCTGGACGCCGGTGGTGGCGGGCATCCCGATTGGTTTCATGGTCGCGGCAATCTTGCACGCCAACAACGTCCGCGACATGGACGCGGATCGCGCGGTCAACAAGCGGACGTTGGCGGTGCTGCTGGGGCTGCGCGCCGCGCGTATCGAGTATATTGTGTTGGTGGGTGGGGCGTATGTCGCGGTCGCCGCCATGATCGTATTGGGTGTCATGCCCTGGCAAACATTGCTCGTGCTGCTGACCGCGCCTGAAGCCTATCGCCTCATCCAGATCGTGACGACGAGCACCGATACAGTCCTACTGCACCAGGCACAGGGGCGCACCGCCCGCCTACATGGGCGGTTCGGCCTGACGCTGGTGATCGGCTGGCTGGCCGCGCTGCTGATTGTGGCCGCTGGCGGTTGACTCATGCACGGTTTGCAACCGATCTGCGTGGTCGGTGCGTATAGATGACTGTGGACGTATCACTCCGATTTCGCGTCACACAGGCAGATCACAGAGGAGACTTGTATGGTACTGCGCAACTTTCTGATTCGGTTGGTCATCAACGCCTTTGCGATCACGCTGACGGCGACGCTGCTGCCGGGCATTCAGATCACGAATGATTTCGTCACGGTGCTGCTGATCGCGTTGGTCTTTGGCATTGTCAACGCCATCGTCAAGCCGTTTTTGATCCTGCTCACCTGCCCGGCGGTGCTCCTCACGTTTGGGCTGTTCATCCTCGTCATCAACGCGCTGATGCTGATGCTCACCGCCAGCATCGTGGGCGAGGCCTTCATCATCGATGGCTTTGGCTGGGCGCTGCTCGGCGGGATCATTATGGGATTGATTTCGATTTTGATCGACTCGATCATCGGCGGCGATGACGACAACCGTCGCTCAGAAATCCACATCGAGCGGTTCTGAGTACGGCGCTGTCCAGCCGATCAGCGATCTTTGAGCAGCCGGAGCGCAGTTTCGGCCAGCACCGCCGCGCCGACGGCAAACGACGACTCGTCGATGTTGAAGATGGGGCTGTGATGGGGGCGGCTGATCTCATCATATTGAGCGCCCAGCAAGAACATTGCGCCGGGTGCTTTGCGCGTCATGAAGCTGAAATCCTCGCCACCCATCCCTGGCGGCGAGTCGAGTAGGCCGTCCGGCCCCAGCAGATCGCGGGCGACAGCGCGGATCGTGGCGGCGACCTGCGCATCGTTGAACACCGATGGACAGCCGCGCTGGATGCGGAGCTGGTAGTCGCCGCCGAGCGCCCGCGCCACACCGAACGCTTGATGCAGTTCGACAGCGAGTTGATCACGGGTGGCGTCATCATAACTGCGCATGGTGCCAGTGAGCTGCACCTCGTTGGGGATGACATTATCGGTATCGCCGCCGTGCACCGAGCCAACCGAGATGAGTGCGGGCCGCACCGGGTCGATGCGGCGGGCGCGGATGCCGTGAATGGCGTTGATCACCTGTGCCAGGATGTAGATCGGATCGACACCGCGCTGCGGGTACGCGCCATGACAGCCTGTCCCGGTGATCGTGGCATAAAATGTATCGACCGCCGCCGTGATAGAGCCGTCGTTGATGACGACTTTGCCCGCCGGTAGATCGCTGCCGACGTGCAGCGCGATCACGTGATCGACGCCATCGAGCGCGCCCGCCTCAACCATCAACTCGGCACCGCTGTGCCCTTCATCGTCTTCGGTCTCCTCACATGGCTGGAAGAAAAACCGCAGCTCACCCGCCGGGCGTTCCGGCATCGCGCTGAGCATTTGCGCAACGCCCAACAGAATCGCGGTGTGTGCGTCGTGGCCGCAAGCGTGCATCACATTCGGGTGTTGTGAAGCGTAGTTGATGTCATCGTTGGCCTCCTGAATCGGTAGGGCGTCCATATCCGCACGCAGCCCGATCACAGGCTTGCCGCTGCCCAACACACCAACGACACCCGTTTTGCCAACCTCAGTTTGTACACTCAACCCCAAAGCGCGCAGCGTCTCGGCGACGCGGCCTGCTGTGCGATATTCTTGAAAGCCGACTTCGGGATGTTGATGGAAGTCGCGCCGCCA
>JAADYY010000130.1 GCA_010092805.1 Chloroflexota bacterium
CCGCCCGTCGTAGGGTATTGGGGGGTGCCGGGGATGAATGCTGCATCGCTGGCCGCGACTCCCCCACCGTTGATGGTTCCAGCGCAGTCACCCCCAACGCCAACGCCACTGCCGCCCGCATCAGCGCCGATTGTCGTTCCGCCGGAGCTGCCGCATGATTTGCTGTCGGGCGCGGCTGCGCCTTGAGCAAACCGGCTGCGCACGTTAAGCTTTGTAGGTCATGGTGGCAGGCGATCTGTGATCGACCTGTCACCGCTCGCATTGACTATTCAGCCCACCCGAAGGATCAAACAGATGACTTCCCCTCACGAATACGCGCAGCAGCACGCCGAACGGTTCCGAGCACAGTGGTTCGAACTGCTGCGCATCCCCAGCGTGAGTACGCTGACGGCGCACGGCCCCGATGTCGAGCGTGCGGCGGCCTGGCTGCACGCCGATATGCAGCGGATCGGTATGGGCAACGCAGCGATCATCACGCGACCGGGGCGGCTGCCGCTGGTGTTCGGTGAGTGGCATGGGGCCGGGCCAGCTGCGCCAACCGTCTTGATCTACTGCCACTATGATGTGCAGCCCGCCGCCATGGCCGACGGCTGGACGCGCGATCCGTTTACGCCTGTTGAGGAGGACGGCAAGGTCTACGCACGCGGCGCACTCGATAGCAAGGGGCACGTTGTCGCCCACCTCAAGGCTGTTGAGTCGCTGCTGGCCGCCGACGATCCAGCGCCCGTCAACATCAAGCTGCTGTTCGAGGGCGAAGAGGAGTCCGGCTCAACACACATCTTCAAGTTTGTGCCAGAGCAGCGCGACAAACTGGCGGCGGATGTCTGCATCGTGTCGGATGGCAGTATGCCCGATGTCGATCAGCCGGTGCTTGTGTATGGGCTGCGTGGGCTGGTGACGATGGAACTGACGGTCACCGGGCCGCGCCGTGATCTGCACAGCGGGCATTACGGCGGCTCGGTGCATAACCCCATTCAGGCGCTCACAGAGATCCTGGCCGCGCTACACGACAGCGACGGTCGGGTGACGGTGCCGGGCTTTTATGACGACGTGCGCCCGCTGGATGCTGCCGAGCGCGCGGCACTTGCGGCCATCGGCCCCTGGATCGAGACGGAGTGGCAGGCGGTCACCGGAGCGCCGCAGCCCTGGGGCGAGCCGGACTTCGCCATCCATGAGCGCATCGGCGCACGCCCGACGCTGGAATTCAATGGCATCGTCGGCGGTTTCCATGAGCCGGGCTTCAAGACCGTGCTGCCTGCCAAAGCCAGCGCCAAGCTGAGCTGTCGTCTCGTCCCGGATCAAAACCCGGAGCGGATCTTCCATGCTGTGCGTGATTACATTGCCAAGCTCACGCCGCCGACCGTACAGAGTGATCTGCAATGGCTGGAGAATGGCGCGCCCGGCGTCCTGGTGGATCGTGAAGCACCCGCCATGCAAGCGCTGATCACCGCTTACGAGCGTGGCTGGGGCCGCACGCCAATCCTGACGCGCGAAGGCGGCAGCATCCCGGTCGTGATCGCGTTTCAGCAGGAACTGGGACTACCGATTGTGCTGATGCCGTTCGGCTACAAGGGCGGCGGCGCGCACGGCCCCGATGAATACATGGTCACCAAATTGTTTCACCGGGGCATCGATACAGCGATCCATTTTTGCCAGATCTTCGCCGGGCAGCCGCGCTGAACACTGACGTCAGTTCACGTCGGTCAGCTCCACAACGCGCAAATCGGCGACGCGCAGGCGCATCTGTGGCGGCACCAGAATACGCACCGTCCCACGCCCAACAAGACCGTCCTGAAGATTGCCGACCAATGTGTCATCCACATAGAATTGGATGCGGCTGCGATTCGCTTGCAGCCGCAAATCGTGCCACTCGCCGGTTGTCAAGGCCGCATCAGCGTTAGTGAGGAAGCCGCGCCATTCGCCGTCTATATCGCCGCCGATGTTGGCACGCTGATTTTCTATGCTGATCGAGCCGCTGTAGTTGTTGGCGCGCGGCGTGTGCCGAATGCCCAGATAAACATCCTCGAAGCGTGTGTTGGCGTTGAGCAGTTTCACCCGCGCGCTGAACGCATAATCCAACCACGCCAACCCACCAGAGAGGATCATCTCCCCCCAGACATCATCCGTCACCAGCTCGATCACACGCTGGCCACTATCGGTGGTCAGTGTGGCATCCATATCGTTGATGGTGAAGACTTCTTCGTAAAAAGCGGGCGCGAAGGCGCTGTCATAGAGCGTGCCCGGCGCAAAGCGCGGTGTTGTCAACACTTGCACCGTTTCATCCACGAATACGGCCTCCGGTGACAACCTCATCTCAAGAGCCGGACGATCCAGCAGAAATGTTTGTGTGAAATCGGTTGGATCTTCCTGAGCCGCCCCCACCACATAAATTGTTCCGGTGTCCGCGTGCAGCAAATCGACCCAGAACGTCTGATATTGATTGTAGATGGGTTGCAGCCGGATTTGGTGATAGTCCAGGTAATAACGAATCGGCTCGTCGAGCGGTGTCGGTGCCAACACCCGGTCACCAGGGGTGAGGCGCTCTTCCAGCCACAGCACAATCGCTTCAGCGTCCCGTGCAATCCCGGTGCGATCTGAAGTCAGCACCGCCTCTGATGCAACCACGTTCAAGCCAACCAGGCCGCTGAGCACTATCACAAGCAGATAGTATAGAAAGGGCACCTGACCTACCAGGAACACCAATCCCGCCGCCGCCGCCATAAAGTAGAGCGGTGCCAGAAAAATCCAGTTCCGATCAAACGGAATCACCTGTTGAATGAGCAGCAGCGGGATCAGCCACACCAACGCGACGGGTATCAGCGCGATGCGGTCGGATGTCAGGCGGCGGTGAAAAATCAACGACACCAGAATCCCAATGCCGAGCAGCGCAGTGATTTCGGACGGAATGCCTAACATTGGGAAGCCGGCAAGGTCGAAGCCAATTTGCGGCAGCGCCCCAAAGAACGTCGCCGTGTCCACACGGCTGACAAATTCGTTATTGAGCAGCGCCTCCAGCCCTTCATTTCTGATAATGGGCAGGTAAAAAAGCACGGTGAGCACAGCGCCCAGAACGTTGGCTTGCACAAAATTGACCAACCGCCGCCGCCGCGCCACCCCTTTGTACTCCACCCAAATCGACAGCAGCAGCCACAGCGCGATTATCCCGAACGCATAGACCATCACCGGGATGGTGTAGAAACCGAGTGCCGCCCCAATCCCGAACACCAGCCACAGCGTGCGCCCATTTTCGGCCTTGAGTTGGTGTGCCAGACCGAGAAGAATCACAAAAATCAACGTCAGTAACGTATAACCGCGCGCATTCACGGAAAACTCGATCAAAGGCAGCGAGACTGCCGCCAACAGCGCCGCCAACAGCGCTGCTTGCGCGTTGTAGAAGCGCCGCGTCACCAGGTACAACGCCGGGACGATCAACACCCCCACGATGAAAGCGGGCAGCCGGATGATCCAGGGTTCATTGCCAAAGACCGAATACGCGACACTCACCAGCGCCGTGTGCAAGACGTGGTTATTTGGCTCACGATACGTTGTGATGGCGGTGATGAAGGACTCTGAGGCGTAACTCAGAAATGTCAGCGACTCGTCATAGCGCATCGGCTGGTTGATGTAGATGATGCGCAGCGTGAAAGCCAACCCGGTGATCAGCACCAAAATCAGTCCAAGTCGTCGATTACTCACCTCTATGATCCTGCGTTTACTCTTTTGACGATGATCGAATGCGTAAGTTTTTTTGAACATTTTTTTTCGCGGCGGCGCGGTTTTGCTGCCGCGCCGCATGGCAAGCATAACAAACAAATCCGCCAAAACGAATGGGGTTTGTCACAACGACGATACCAGGATATTACGCAGATTTCGATTATTATCCCTACGACTAGATTCTAAATTTAGCCGAAATGAACCAGATTCCGAAGAAATTCCGAAGGCACTGTGAAATCATTCCGAAAAAGACTCGACTAATAGAAGTTTAGATTGTACTTTAGGTATCGAATGAATTTTAATTGCTTGCGGTGGTGAACAAAACTTATGTCCAAAGGTGCCATCGGCAAGGGATGCACG
>JAADYY010000131.1 GCA_010092805.1 Chloroflexota bacterium
CGCAAACAGATGCCAGACAGCCCCAACGCCCGGCAGTTCCATGCGTCGTGATCGGCTTGACAAGCCCGGCCAGAGGGGCTACGATTTGCGTGTTGGTGCAAACGGAAACCTGATCTGTGGCGAATCAACCCAACCGGATTTGTTGTCTCACCACCACCATGTGCAGCCTCACTCCACATAACACCATGCGGGGGTATCTGCGGCTGCCGTGAGCGCACCAAAGCCGACTAAGTAAAACGAAGCGTGTGGATCCCCCACACGCTTTTTGTTTGTCTGGTCACCCACCAGAGGGGAGCGCGCATACGTATGAAGACGCTGACTATGAAATTTGGCGGCACATCGGTAGGCAGTCCCGAAGCCATCGGTAACGTGATCGCAATTGTCCAGGCAGAACTCCAGCGCGACCAGCGCGTGATGGTGGTGGTCTCGGCGTTTGCCGGGGTCACCGATCTACTGTATGAGACGGTGCGCGAAGCCGTCGCGGGCAACAAGTGGAATTATCTTTCGGCTTCGCAGAAATTGCGCGAACGCCATCTTGAGGCCCTCACTATCCTCACAACGACCGGGCCAATCCGTGATGAGGCACAGGCGGCCATCGAAAAGCTGGCCGACCAACATGCCCAACTCTGCCAGGCCGTCACGATCCTGGGTGATGTGACCCCGCGCATCACCGACGCGATTGTCACCTTCGGTGAGCGCTGGAGCAGCATCATCGTCGCGGCGGCGCTGCAACACGCCGGGGTGAACGCCACCGCCTACGACTCCGGGCAGTTCATCCGCACCGATGACCGGCACGGCAGCGCGACCCCGATCTGGGGCGAGACCGAAACCCTTATCCGCGACCAACTGCTGCCGCTGCTCGATCAAGGGGTGACGCCGGTGCTGACGGGCTTCATGGGCATGACCGCCGACGGTCATCACACGACGCTGGGGCGCGGCGGCAGCGATTACAGTGCCGCCATTTACGCCGCCTTCACCGAGAGCGACGAACTGGTGATCTGGACGGATGTGGACGGCGTGATGACCACCGACCCACGCATCGATCAACGGGCGCGGGTGCTGCCGAATGTGTCGTATCAAGAGGTGGGCGAGCTGGCCTTCTACGGCGCGAAGGTGCTCCACCCGAAAACCGTACAGCCGATCCTCGTGAAGAACATCCCCATGCGTGTGCGCAACACGTTCAACCCGCAGCACCCCGGCACCCTGATCGGGCCGCAGAACATCCCCACCGCGACGGTGATCAAGGCGGTGACGAGCGTGCGCCACGTCAGCCTGCTCACGGTCAGCGGGCGCGGGATGCTCGGCGTGCCGGGCATCGCGGGGCGCACGTTCCTGGCGACGGCGGACGTGGGTGCCAACATCCTCATGATCTCGCAGGCGTCGTCGGAACAGCATTTCTGCTTTGTGGTGATGAACAACAAAGCGCTCGAAGCCCGCGAAGCCATCGAAGCGGCGCTCGTCGACGAGATCGAACGCGAGGATGTCGATTGTGTCGAGGTGATGCCAGAGGTGGCGATTGTCACGGCGGTGGGCGCAGGGATGCGCGGCACACCGGGTGTGGCCGGGCGCATCTTCACGCAGATGGGTGAGGCGGGCGTCAACGTGATCGCCATCGCGCAGGGCGCGTCGGAAGTCAGCGTCTCGTTCGTGATCGCCGAGGCGGATATTGACCAGGCCGTCACCGCGCTGCATGATCTGGCGCTGGAGTCCATCGCAGCCGTCAATGGCAGCGGCTGACCACCGCTGGATCGTGAATTTTGGCGAGTTTTGTGCGGCCAGCGCGCGGCTGTGTGTACACTCTGAGCAGATAGCGTGATGGATCACACAAGGATCGCTGCTGTGACCGACGAGCCAACGAACGATGCCTTTCTGGCGTTTGTGCAGGCGCACGAGCGTTCATGGGGCTTGGAAACCTACCCGGGGCGGCCTGATCTCGCCAAGATCTTGAGCGCCCCGGTGGTGGTGTTCTGGAGCGAGGAGCAGCCTGCCAAAACCAGCAAAACCGCCCGCGCCGAACGCTTCACGATCTCGCTGCACGACGATCTCAAAGCCGTCGAACAGTACGTCTCCAGCCTGATTCTGCGGCTGCGCGTGGAGATGCCCAAACGCCGCCTCGCACGAATCTTCGTCAATCAGCGCGAGGTGCGGGTGCGCGGCGTGCAGGTGCTGTTCGAACCTGTCAAACCCGATCAGTCCTGATCGGCTTGGGCCGGGTTGCAGCCCGATCCCCCGTCGGCCCGCAGACACTGCAAGCGGGCGACAATGCCGCGCACTACCACCCGCAGCAGGTCAAGATTAGTGGGTATTTTGACGTGACACAGGCACGCACCCAACTTGCACGCCTGTATCCTTGATAATCTTTGTGGTGGAGCAGTAGGGTGCGGGTGCGGCCCAGCCTCGAGGCCGTCGATTGCCCGACACCCCTGGACTATACGATTTCGCGATTGGATGCAAGTGTTTCGCACCTCGATGAATCGCATCGGGCCGAGCCAAAAGGATGCGCTTTTCGGTGATAATCGAGCCGATCACCCTTGAAGCTTTGCCCTGAAAAAAGGGGCACTTCTCGGTTGAGCGCGGCAGGAGTCGCACTGCCGGCGCTGATGATCGGGGGTTTGCTGGCCCCACGTGATCTTTTTCGCAGCCTACTTCATCCGCCTGATCGTCAATAGTGAGCGCGGCGACCGCCGATAAACGCGCTCAACACACGGGCGATCTCGCTGGCTTGCTGCTGATGTGCGCGGCTGTAGGCATGATCGAGGCGCTTTTCGGTCTCGCCATCCACATAAAAAATGCTCAGGCTGCCGTGCATCTGGAAGATTTTGCCTTCAGCACGGCGCACCCCGGTGACAGCGTTGAGCGGCACACTGCGGTCGCTGCGGTGCAGCAGCCCCAACCTGCGCCGGTCGCGCAGTGTCAGATGATCGGCATATAGATCGAGGCACCCGTCCAAGCCAGGTAATTGAACCAGCGGCTTATGTGCTAAAGTGGGGTTGGTTGCCATGATGTCCCCCGCAATTTATACTATTTGACAATATTTTCGCACTGCATGTAAATAGATTGTACCCAATCTGCGGACGCGCAGGTATGAGGTTGATCACGAATTTACGTGCCAAACCTCACCTGTTTGCGCGCGTCACAGATCAGCGGGCAGGCGGAAGGTGCCGTCCGGCTCCGGCTCGAAATCGACGACGCGCACCACCGCATCGAGGTTGAGCGCGCCGTACAGATGCGGGAACAGCTCGCCGCCTTCGGCGTTTTCGTAGGGCGGCTCGTATTTGAGTTCCGCCGTCAGCCGATCCGCCGCCACCGCCAGCAGTTGCAGCCCGGTGTGCCGCTTGAAGCGCGCATTCGCCACCATCAAGACCTGATCGCGCGTCGAGAAGTGGATGAAGCCCTCGGCTTCCAGCGTGTCGCCGCGATACTCGCCCGTCTGCTGTGCCTGCGCCCATATGCCCCTCGGCACAATGTGATAGATCGTCGTCATCAGCGTTCCTCCCCTGACCATCCGCCAGCCAAATGCGGGGCTGTCGCCCACCAAATGTGGAGCTTCCGAAGCCTTGATTGTAGAATATCTTTTCGATGAGGTGAATGCTGAGGTTGAAACGATGCGCAGAAGACGCCGCTGGCTGTCGTTTAATGTGTTGGTGCCGCTGGTGATCGTCGTGACGGTGCTGCTTCTGGCGCTGCTGGCCTACGCCGCCGTCAACCGCGCCACGCAGACTCCGCCGCCCGCCGCCCCCACCGAGATCAGCCCCACCCCAGCAGCTTACGATTGGGAATTGACGTTGACCTAATCACGTATTCCCCGTTCAAACTTTTCCAATAGCCTGGTCAAAACGCGGTCCGCACCTACAGCATCCTTGTGTCGCCGCTGCCGGGCGGGGACTTAGGGGCACCCGTGTGCGCCGCCGCGCCAGGTATCGCGCTCCCAAACCCGAGCGCACCCATGCTGGGCGGGCCGATGCGGAGATCGGCCCATTTGCGCTATGGCTACTTCTCTTCCTTGACGTAGGGTTTGGCGCTGGCTTTCGGGGGGATGGCGCGCCCGACCAGCCCGGCCAGCAC
>JAADYY010000132.1 GCA_010092805.1 Chloroflexota bacterium
CGTGCAGCGCTGACGATGTCGGCGTTGGTTGTGGCGGTCGCGGGTTATCACTACCTGCGCATCTTCGAAAGCTGGAGCGGCGCGTTCCAACTCGACATCGAGACGGGCACCTACCTTGCCGTCGGCCAGTTCAACGACGCTTATCGGTATGTCGATTGGCTGCTGACCGTGCCGCTGCTGGTCGCTGAGTTGGTCGCTGTGCTCGGCTTGTCGCGCCGCCAATCCAGCAGCCTGACCTTCCGTCTGGCGATTGCTGCCGCGCTGATGGTCATCCTCGGCTACCCCGGCGAGATTGCGGCAGACAACGGCACACGGGCGCTGTTCGGTTTCCTCAGCTCGATCCCGTTTGTGTACATCGTTTACGTCCTGTTCACGGAGCTGGGCGGTGCTATCCAGCGCCAGCCGGAAGAAGCGCGCGTCCTGGTGCGCAACACCCGCCTGCTGCTGCTGGCGACCTGGGGCTTCTACCCCATCGTCTACATGCTGCCGTTCCTGGGCGAAGTTACCGGGACGACCTTTGTCGGCGTGCAGGTCGGCTACGCCATCGCGGATGTCGCGGCGAAGTGCGGTTACGGCTTGCTGATCTACGCCATCGCCCGCGCCAAGACCCGCGCCGAAGAGGGCGAGACAGAAGCAGCGGTTGGCGCGCAGCCAGCGGTTGCCGCCGCCGACTAACAACGGTCTGCAATCCAGCAGCGCAGCGCGCCACAGCGACCACCTGTTGCAATCCGGATAGGTGGTCGCTGCTGTTTTGCCCACGCATCCGCCGCAGGCGTAACAGCATTCGAACCCATTTGCCCGTCACGGGCGATGATCAACGCGGCCAGCGTATGTATTCGTACGCAATTCATGTTAAAATGCTCGTAATTAAAGTATGGGCAGATTGCTGAACGCAAGCACGACAATGTTAAACCCAGATTTCCTCAAAAATGGCCCTGGCCCCCGTCTCGCGTTTCTGGAGAAGGCTGATCCGACGACGATTGCCGAAACGCTCATCTCGTTCGCCAATACCGAAGGCGGTACGCTGGTCGTCGGGTTGAAGGCCAACGGCGACAACGGGATCAAGGTTGAGAACGAAACCCTGGCCAAGGCGCTGCGCGAGGCGGATGCGCTCTGCAGCCCCTCGGTGGTGACAGGGAATTGGGAACCGGTCGAAACCGAAGACAGCACCGTTTTCGCACTGCGGGTGCCGCGCAGCATCGAACTGCACGCTCTCAGCGACGGTCGGGTACTGATCCGCAATGACAAGACCAACCGCCCCTTAGGCGGCCAAGAGATTCTCAAGCTGGCGAGCGCCAAAAGCACAGGCGATTACGAATCCGAGCCGGTGCCCGGTGCCACCAAAGAGGACTTCAGCCGCAAGATGGTCGATGAGTACCTGGCGAAGCGCGCCGAGCGCACCAAGCGCCCGTACAACGGCAAAATCGACGATCTGCTGCGCGAGATCGGTGCCATCGATACAGCAGGCCGCCCCACCGTGAGTGGGATTCTGCTGTTTAGCGAGTACCCACAGCACTGGTTACCACAGAGCGGCGTCGTCTTCGCCAAGTTCGTGGGCAAAACGCCGCGCGGCGAAAACGGCCTCGCCGGGTATTCGCGCCGGGAAGAACTCACCGGCCCGCTCCCCCGCTTGATCGAGGCGGCCTGGCACCTCATCTGGAGCGAGATGGCCGTCAGCGCCGTCGTCAAGGGGCTGGAGCGCGAAGAAACCTACGAATATCCGCAGTTTGCCGTGCGCGAAGCCATCGTGAACGCTGTCTGCCATCGCGATTATCGCTTGAAGGGCCGCCGTATCGAGATTCGCATGTACTCGGATCGGCTGGAGGTGATCTCGCCGGGCGGGCTGCCGGGGTTCATCACCATCGAAAACATCATCGACGAGCACTTCAGCCGCAACCCGCGCATCGTGAACGGGCTGTTCCAGTGGGGTTATATCGAGGAACTGGGCTTGGGCATCGACCGGATGATGGAAGTGATGGAGCAGGCCGGGCACCTGCCGCCCAGCTTCGACGCCCGCCCCTACAGCTTTGCGGTCACCCTGCATAACTCGCGCGAAAAGCAGGCGGTTCCAGATTGGGTGCGCAATACCAACCATCGGCAGTCGCGGGCGCTGCAATATATCCGCGATCACGGCTCGATCACCAACCGCGAGTATCGCTCGCTGTGTCAGGGGGTATCCGCCGAAACGCTGCGCCTTGATCTGGCGGATATGGTGGAGCGCGGCATTCTGTTAAAGGTCGGCTCGAAAAAGGGTACCTACTACATCCTGAAATAATCTGGGCAGCGCAGCGAGCGCGCCCAGGTGTACCTCTGCAGATTAAGGTGGAGACTTGGTCAACTCACTCGTCGGCACTGTTGCGCTGATCAGCCTCGTCGTGCATGGGCTGCTGCTGCTGCTCGCCGTGATTCGCCGTCGCAGTGTCCGCGCGGGCGTCGCCTGGCTGTTGCTCACGCTGCTGTTATCGGGGTTGGCGGTCGTGTCGCACTTCATCCGCGCCGACAGCGCCAGCGAGACCGGGGGCATAACGGTGGGCGTGCTGAACATCTTCGCCTTGGGCGGTGTGGTGATCACGCTGGGCGCACAAGTGCTGACCGATGTGCGCAACCGTACGCCGCGCCTCTGGCTTGGCCTCGGTAGTCTCTGGCTGCTCCTCCTCTTGATCGTGGGGCTGACCGACGGGCGCGCGCAAATCGGCCAGCCCGACTGGCTCAACACCCTCTTCACCGCCGCCGACCCGCTCAGCCTGCTCGCTGATCCATTCAGCTTGATCACCTTGCTTGGCTTGGCTGCCGCGAGTCTGCTGCTGCTGGGCATCGCCTTCTATGCGTTCTATGCGGCCACGCTGCCAGAAGTTGCCAACCGGGCGTTGTTCTGGGCGCTCATCAGCGCGATTATTCTGATGGGCGTGGCCCTCATGATCAGCGGAACCGCGCCGTTGGTGCTGCTGGGGACGCTGCTGCTGAGTTTCGGCGCATTGGGGATGACCTACGGCCAGATCTCGAACCGGGTGTTTGACCTGCGCCGCGAACTCGGCTTGGCGCTGCGGACTTTCCTGCTGCTGATTATCACCGCTTTGCTGATCATTGCGGCGATCACGGTCGCGACTAACCTCGATTTGAGTCTGGGGACTGTCGAAGGGACGCTGTCAATCGTGGCGTTGGCGCTCATCGTGGCGGCGGTGTATGTCCCCGCCCGCCAGCTCACCGAGTTTGTGCTCAACGCGCTGCTCACCCGCTCACTCACCAAACCCACCGAAGCGACCCGCCGCTACAGCCGGCAGATCTCCGCTGCTGTCGAGTTGGACGCCCTCGTCGAAACCGTCAACCGCACCCTGCAAGCCGCGCTGCGCGTGCGCGGCTCCGCCTTGTTGACCGTCAGCAGCAGCACAGACCACCGCATCGATCTTCAGTTGATGACCTACGGCGGGGACAGCCGGGTTTTGCGCGGCACGCTCAATAAGGCTGGCCTGCTGTATAAGCGGCTGGCGCTGGAGCAAATGCCGCTGTCGCAGTTTGAGTTGGAATACAATCCGGACTATCGTGAAGTCGCCGCCGATGAGCGCGATTTCTTCCGGCGCTTGGGGATGAGCGCCCACGCCCCCATCATCGCTGAAGACACATTGATAGGGCTTCTGTCATCCGGGGCCAAACTCAACGATGCGCCATTTTACCCGCGCGATCTGGAACTGCTGGCGACGATGGCGAGCCAAACCGGGCCGGCGCTTCGCAATGCGCGGCTTGTCACCGATCTGCGCCGCCTGAACGAGAGCATGAACGCGCTCAACGCCAACATCGAAGAAGCGCGCGTGCAAATGGAAAAGCTGGATTCGGTGAAAACCGACTTTATCACCATCGCCAGCCACGAACTGCGCACGCCGCTCGCGCAAATTCGCGGCTATACCGACATCATTGATGCGCTCAACGATCAAGGGATGCTCGAGCGTGACCAGACAGCGAGTATGGTCGCCAGCGTGCGCAAAGCGAGCGAACGCATGGAAGAGCTGATCACGGCGATGCTGGATGTCAGCCAGTTGGATGTCGACGCCATGGATTTGCGCTTCACGCAAACCGCCCTCGACAGTGTAATGCGGTTGGCGATAGAACCGCTCACCGAGGCCATCAAGCAGCGCAAATTGACCTTGTCGGCGCGCGGGCTGCGCGGGTTGCCGCTCATTCAGGGGGATATGCAGCGGTTGGTGCAGGCGTTCCGCAATTTGGTGGTCAACGCCATCAAATTCACGCCGGATGGCGGTCGCATCGAGATCACGGCCAGCCTGCAAAAGACGCCGCCGAACAATGAAGATCATATCCTGATCGCCATCACCGACACCGGCGTGGGCATCGACCGCGCCAACCTGGAACTGATCTTCAGGAAGTTCTACCGCGCCTACGATCCCAGCCTGCACTCGACAGGGAGCTATAAATTCATGGGTGCGGGGCCGGGGTTGGGCCTGACGATTGCGCGCGGCGTCATTGAGGGGCATGGCGGGCATGTATGGGCCGAAAGCAACGGCCACGATATGGAAAACCTGCCCGGCGCGACCTTTTATGTGTTGCTGCCGCTGCAACCGCCGAAGGACGCCAAGCGCGTGATGCCGTTCCAGGAAACGAGCGATGGCGTCCCGCAGGCGTTAATTACGGAGTCTTGAGGCGGCGTAGTCGCTGGCCGACTTGATGAACGCGGCGAACAACTGCTGCGCCGTGGGATCATCGGCGTAAAGATCTTCCGGGTGCCACTGCACCGTGAGCGCGAAGCGGCGGTCGGGCACTTCCAGCGCTTCGATCACACCATCGGGGGAGTGCGCTGCCACACGCACGCCTGGGGCAACCGCGCCCACCGCCTGATGGTGAATGCTGTTGACATTGGCCCGCGTCGCCCCGATGATCTGGCTGAGCTGACTCGCCCCGTCGATTGCCACTTCATGCAGCCGTTTGTCGCGCGGCTCGCTTTGATCCCGATGCGTGACCGCGTCGCCCAACGCCGATGGAATATCTTGCAGCAAACTGCCGCCCAACGCCACGTTGAACACCTGCTGCCCCCGGCAAATGCCGAACACGGGCAGATCATCGCTCACGGCCCAGCGCGCGACCGTCAGCTCCAACGCATCGCGGTTGTCGTCGATCTCTTTAGTCGTCTCGTGACGCTCAGCACCGTAATAATCCGGGTGTACATCCGGGCCGCCCGGCAGCAGCAGACCATCCAGCCGCGCATACAGCGCGCGGAGTGTCTCTTCACCGAGATTGGTGGGGATCAGGACCGGCAGTCCGCCGGCCTGCGCGATCACCTGCGCGTTGCGTGCGTAAATGAAGTTGTACGGTTTGCCGTTCTCGATCCGGCTTGACGTTGTGATTCCGATCAGCGGTTGCACGGTTTAGCGCTTCTCCTTCAAGCGGGCGGCCTTCCCGCGGCGCTCACGCAGATAGTAGAGCTGTGCGCGGCGGACTTTGGCCCGGCGCACCACTTCGATCTTGTCGATGCGTGGACTCTTCAGCAGAAAGGTACGCTCGACGCCGATGCCGTGCGACGCGATCCGGCGCACCGTGAAGTTGCCCTCGTTGCCGCCGCGCCGCAAGCGGATCACCACGCCCTGAAACACCTGAATACGTTCGCGTTCGCCTTCGACGACGCGCACATGGACTTTCACTGTATCGCCCGGTGCGAGCTGTGGATGCCCGCGATCCTCGGCTTCCAGTGATTTAATCAGTTCATTCATGATGGGGACTGCCCTTCTCAAACCCGCACGCCGAGTGGCGCGCAGGGGTCTTATTGGTATTGGTTGTGAGTTAGGCGAAGATTATAGCATGGGGGTTGGAGACACCACAAGGGCGATCAAGGCGCGCCGATCAGCGCTGCATTAGAGGTTCAGCCGCCGCGCCACCCGCAGCAGCCCGGTGATGCTTTTGCCGTCCACAATGTCGCCGCGCTCGATCATCGCCAACGCTTCGGTGAACGGCACGCGATCCACCTCGATAAACTCATCGGCGTCCTGCGCCAATGGGTCTTCGCTGAGATCGGTCGCATAAAACAGGTGGATGTATTCAGTCGTGTAGCCCGGCGCGACGTAAATCCCGCCCATCGGCTCCAGCTTGCCAGGCCGATACCCCGTCTCCTCGCGGAGTTCACGCTCCGCACAGATCAGCGGCGCTTCGCCCGGTTCCAGCGTGCCAGCCGGGATCTCGCGCAGCACCACTCCGGCGGCGATCCGGAATTGACGCACCAACAGCACCTGCAAATCCGCGTCAACGGCGATGATGGCGACAGCGCCGGGATGCCGCACCAATTCACGCTTGGCTGGCGCGCCGTCGGGCAGTGCTACGTCCAGCACCACCAGATTCACGATCCTGCCAGCGTAGATTTCGGTGGTGTTTACGGTGGTTTCTTCCACTAAATGATCTCGCTCACCTATGGTTGTTAATCTCGCACGAGCGCAGCTTACGGGATGATCAATTCCTGACCGATGTAGATCAGGTTGATATTGGCGATGCCATTGACCGCTGCGATCTCGTGCACAGTGGGGCCAAAGCGCAGCGACAGGCTGAACAGCGTATCGTTCTGCATCACAGTGTACGTTTGCCCACCACCGCTTGGCGGTACCGATGTCGCGGCATTTGGGCGGGGGGTGCTGGTCGGCGGCGGTTGCGCCCCACTCGTGCCACAGCCTTCGATCCGCAGCTGCTGCCCTTCAAGGATGAAATTTGGGTTGACGATGCTGTTGTAGCGCGCGATGTCTTGATACGGCAGGCCGTACAACAACCCGATGCGGAAGAGGTTTTGCCCGCGCCGCACCTCATGGACACAGTCGTCGCCCGTCAGCACCGGTTGATCGGGTGCTGCGGCGGCAGTGGGCGGCGCGGCGGTCGTCGGGATGATCGGCGGTGTGGGGGTCAGCGAGGGTTGGACGTTAGCCAGCGCCGTCTGGAACTCTGCGGTTTGCGTCGCCCCTTCATTTATTGCCGTTGCTGTTAGATTGAGGTCAGACAAACCTGGCTGCTGCGGCGGTGCCTCAACCGGAGGTACGATGGGCTGCTGCGCTGGCGGTACTTGGCCTTCAGCTTGGGCGTTGAGCGCAGTTGCCGTCGCATTCAGTTCACTGATAGCCGTCGCTGAACCTGGCAAATCTTGGAGTGCGGCATCGGCGACCTGCGTCCCTGCCTGCGCGACCGTCTGCGGGTCGGCGGTGAACGTCGGCGTCACCTGCGGCGGGGTCGGGACAATCGGCGTGGCGCTTGGGATTGGCGTTTCGGTTGGGATCAGCGTCGCGGTCGGCGGCGTCAACACCAACGGATCAACTGTCGCGGTCGGTGTGTCCGTCGAGAGATCCAGCGTGCTGAACGGCGTTAATTCCTCTGGATTGCCGACGCCGCTCGCGGGGTTCAAGCCGCTCGTCTCGGTGGGGGTCGGTGTCAGCGATGGCAGCGACAGATCGTCCGTTGCCGTGAACGTGGCCGACGGCAGCGGCGTTTCGGTCGGTGTCACCGAC
>JAADYY010000651.1 GCA_010092805.1 Chloroflexota bacterium
CGAACGCATCAGCTTTCCTTTTCTCTCACAGCATTTCAGAAATCGCAGCCGGGTTGCTCGCCGCCAGCGCAGAATGCAATGGTGGTTTGATCGGCTTCGCGGCGCACAACCGTAGCGATCACCGACGCTTGATTGACGTCATACCAGAACACATCCGCCGGGTTCAGTTCGGTTCGGAAGTTTTGCAGGTTGTTGCAAAGCGCCGGGACAGGCGCTGGGGCGTCAAAACGGACGTAGTGCAAGCAAATTTCGGCCAAGGCAACACCATCACTCAATTGCAGCACGTCAAACGTATCCATCACACTGATTTCGCTCAACGAACTGGCAATGGTCACCCCACCGAGATTCGTTTCCTGCAAAACGATCAACGTGTACAGATTGGGATTGTTGTAGACCAACCGCACCTGAGCATCGTTGGCGGACGGGGGTTCAATTGGTGGGATCACCTGTTGGGCATTCGACACCTGCGCCTGCGGTTGGCCCGCGACCACCTCAATCGTAAAGGCTTCGCGCAGCAGTTCAAACCGACCGACCGCCCCGTCGCGGGTTTCTTCCGGCAGATAAACGGTCGCAACCAGCGATTTGCGCCCGCTGATCTCTAGGTTGACGGGCCGAAGCTGCCATTCCCAATAATTGACGATGTTGGGGTCAACCTGGATCACGTAGTTGTTGGGGTTGGGGAATGTCTCAAAATCATCAATGTCAAAGCCCTGCAACTCTGCGCCCATGTACTGATAAACCGGAAGCGGGCGCAGCGCACGCGGTGTCGGTAGATCTAGCGCGGCAGGGGTGGGCGTGGCATCGGCGGCGGCATTGAGCAGCGCTTCGGTGCTCAGTTCCAACCGCACACGAATCACCTCGTCGCTCGCCATTTGCTCCGGCGCAAAGATGGCGAGTTCGCCGCCGCCAAGCTGCAGGTTATCCTCCGGGCTGATGTTCTGAGTCACGCGGAAGGTATTCGGCAACGAGCCATCGGTGCTGCCGCTAAAGTCGATCACGACGGGTACCGGCTGCCATTCCGGTGAATGGGCAGCGGCATCCAGGGAAACGAGCCGCTGGGGAAATGTCCCAAACCCGGTGCCTGCGCCGAACGCCACCTGCGTGTAAATCTGGAATTGGCCGCTGCGGTTGCTGGTGAATACCAATCGCTGCCCTGTGGGTGACCAGGAGGGCTGCAAATCACTAAATTCGGCAGCAACTTCGCTGAGCACGTAGATCGTATCGTCGCTGTCGTCCGTCAAATCCAAAGCCAGTAGTTTCGCTGCGCCGCCTTCGACTCGAAAGAACGCCAGTTGGTCGCCGGACGGGGCATAGGCGGGCCAATTATTGGCCCCCGCCGCAACGAGGATTGTCTCGATGCCGCTGCGCGAATCCACTGCAACGATGGTGTTGTTGTCGCCCTCTGTGCGCCAGAAAGCGATCATCTGGCCGTCCGGCGACCATGTCGGCGCGCCTTTGGGCAGTCCATCATCGGTGATCTGGTTCACCGTACTCTCGCTAATTGTCAGCACAAAAATCTCAGGCGCGTCGCTTGAGTTCGCCACAAAGGCAATCCGGTCGCCATCCGGTGACCAGGCGGGCGCACCTTCATCAACGTCCGGCGTCGTCAGCAGCGGGCGCGGGTCAGATCCGTTGGCATTCATCACGTAGAGATCGGCACTTCCATCCCGATTAGACGTAAACACAATCTCGCGTCCATCCGGCGACCAATCGGGATGCCAATCGCGCGCGGGGTTCGCCGTCAGGTTGAAGAGATTGTTGCCCGTTGTGTCGATGACGTAGATGTCCTCGTTGCCACCCAGATCAGAAACGAATGTGATGAAGCCAACGCCCAATGCCTCATCGGGGTCACGCTGGGCAAATAGCCCGTTCACGGTAAGCAGCAGCGTGATAAGTAAGAGCGGCAGTGCTTTGCGCATGGGTTCCTCCTTGTTAAGCACTCACTCATGGAACTCCACTAGATCGCAGCGCGGCGGCGTGGGCGAGCAGACTTGTTGCAGCACCTGCGACCCACCACCCGCAACAGCTCTCGTGAATTCGACCCTGATGGCGCGTGCGCTCACACTAGCATCCGACCACCAGAACACATCGCTGTCATTCAAGCGCACCGGAAATCTTTCATTACACGCCGTTGGCAGCGGCGGGAGACTACCGTTGGCGCGCTCGAAACGCAGGCATGTCCCCGCCGGCAATGGCTCGGACATCAGTCTCAGCACATCAAAGGAAGCGACCAGCGGATAGGCTTCATCCGCTGAGAGGATCAAGGTGATGCCACGCGGATCACCTGCTTCGACCATCAAGAACGTCAGCGCATTTTCACCTTCGTAAATCAACGCTGCGACTAACTCACCGCCTGCGGAAACTGGGCCGTTCGTTGGCGAAGCGGCGGCCACTGTAGAGTCGGGCGGCTCGGTGGGATCATCTGTCGCTGTGGCCGCGACAGTCGCGGTCTGTGTGGCGGTTGACGTTGGGGGTGCTGCTGTTTGAGTTGGGGGTGCTGCTGGTGCCGGGGGCGACCCGCTGTTGACCAGCGCCGCAAGTGCCACCGCAACGATCAACACAAGCGCCGCTGTGACACCCAACCGCAACCACAGACTACGGCGTGCAGGTTGCGCAGGCGGTGTCCCAAGCGGTGACGGCGGCGGTTCTGGGAGCGGGTCGGGCAGGGCATCAACGAACGGCGCTTGTCGCAGCGCGGCGATCAACTGGTCGTATTCGCGCTTGCCGCCGTAGTACGGGATGATCTGGCGTTCAGC
>JAADYY010000652.1 GCA_010092805.1 Chloroflexota bacterium
GTCGGTGATCGTTGGCATGTGCAGATACAGCGAGAAATCATCCGCCAACTGCTGCTTATTGAAGATGTCGCTGAGCAGGCCCTGGTAGCGTTCGCCCAGAATGATGTTGTGATGCGCCAGCGGCGAGTCGCGGTAGAGGCGCTTGGTGCCGAAGTAAATCACGAACAGCGACATGCTGTACTTGTAGTTGTCGATGCGGCGGTTGGTGTACTTGCGGCGGTAATTTTCCGGGATCAGGTTGCGGTAGGTGAAGGCGACATCGGCGTTTGAGACGATATGATCGGCGCGGTGGATGGTGCCGTCACTCAAACGGATGCCGGTCACCTGGTTGCGCCGCCCCACGCGCTCATCGACGAGGATCTCCTCGACCGCCGTATTCAGGTGAATCTTGCCGCCGAGTTCGGTGAACAGCCGCCCGAAGGCCGCGACCATCGCGCCCGTGCCGCCGACGGCGTAATGGATGCCCCACTCGCGTTCCAGGTAGTGGATCATCGCGTAAATCGACGGGGCGTCGAACGGGTTGCCGCCGATCAGCAGCGGGTGGAACGAAAACACGCGCCGCAGGAAGTCGTCCTTCACAAACTGGCTGGCATAGCGGTGGACACTCAGATACGACTGCATCTTGATCAGATCCGGCGCGACCTTGAGCATGTCGGTGAAGTTGAGGAACGGCTTGTCGGCCAGCTCCACAAAACCCTTCTCGAAGATCGCTTTCGTCGTCCCCATGAAGCGCTGGTAGCCCTCGCGATCCGCCGGGTTGAACTTGGCGATCTGGTCGAGGATGAAGGCCTCGTCGCCGTTGTAATCGAAGGCGCGCCCGGCGCTATCGAAGATGCGGTAGTACGGGTCGAGCGGCACCAGGTCGAAATAATCTTCACGGCGACGCCCCGCTGCCGCCCAAATGTCATCAAACATGAACGGCGCGGTGATCACGGTGGGGCCGCCGTCAAATTTGAAGCCATTCTGCTCATACACATACGCGCGACCGCCCAGCTTATCGCGCTTCTCGAAAATTTCGACCTCATGGCCCTGGGCTGCCAGGCGCACCGCCGCGCCCAACCCGCCAAAACCACTCCCGATCACGATGATGCGTGCCATACCGACGTTGACTCCTTGTGATTGTCGCGTTGTCTTACATGTGTGAAATCTGTGTGATATTCATTAGGGCAGATCAATATGAAAACGACGTGAGATGCGGATCACACATTATTAAGTGCCCCACAGGTGCGATCTATGAACGCCCTGGCATAAGTGAAAGCAACCGGAGGCCAAGTCGCTGCACCGATTGTGATGTTTTGTGCTATCCTATAGATAAAGATCATCGATTTTCCGAAAAATGAGGACGAAGATATGGATTGATACGCTTGGCTTTAGTCAGAATTTGAAAGCCGTTTTAAGCTCATTTAATAAAAAGCCTTTACACTTATAAGAATATAGAAAAGAGTCCAATCATGATTTCGCCTGAAAGGTTTATGATGATTCAGAGTAGCCAGAATTTCCACACCGATTACCCAGATTTGACGCGCTACTGGCGGCCCGCCTCCAAGCAGTACGCGGGTGGCGATGCACTGCTCACCGCCATCCAGAAGAACTGGGCGCTGCACGAAACCTGCTGGATCGAAGAGTATTGGCACGCCGGGTCGCGCCCGGTGAAGGTCTACTACTTTGATCTGGAGCGTGACGGCGAAAAGATGTTCATGCCTGTCATCAATAACCCGTATGTCAGCCGCTTGATCGCCCGCTTCGGCCTGGAAGTCCGCCCGATAGCGGAGCGCCAGGCGGAGGCCAAGTAAGATCTGCATAGCGTCGAGTCGCCCGGTTTACCTGGGCGGCTCAGCGCTTCACCGGCTCAACAGGCGTGCGCCGCGCAGTCTGGCGGGCAGCAGCGGCGCGATGACCGCGCGTTCGTCCGTATCGAGCGGGCGCAGCAGCAGCAGCACCCCCACATAGATCAACCCGCCGCTGACCAGCGCGAGCGCGGGTTGCCACGCCCACCCCACACTCATCACTGCCAACATCGCCGCCGCCGCGATCACCGGACGCCACACGATCTCGATCCAGCGGATGGGGCCGAGGGCGCGCCCCAAGATCAGCGCGAACGGAATCAGCAGCACGATTTCTGAGGCGATGGTTGTGAGCGCCGCCGCCCGGTAGCCGAACTGCGGGATCAGCGCTAGATTCGCCACGATGTTGAACGTCACGCCGATGATAAAGGCCGTCGTCACACGCCGCTGAAGATCAAGCGCGATGAGCACATACTGCGTCAGGCTGTTGAGCCAGCCGACGGGAATGCTCCAAATCATGATCTGCGTAGCGATGGCGCTGTCGGGCAGGTAGGCCGCGCCGCCCAGAATCCCCGTCAGGAATTCGGCCAGAAACGTGAAGGCGACCGCCACCGGCAGCGCCAAGCTGATCAGCAGCTTGAGTCCCAGGCGGTAGCTGCGTAGCAAAGCACCCCGATCCGACTCGGCTTGCCGTGACATCACGGGCAGCAGCGCCTGCGTGAAAAACGCCGGGATGATGTTCAGCGCCAGCAGCCATTTGTAGGCCACCGAATACTGCCCCACCATCCGCGCACCGTGAATCAGTTCGATGATGATGATGTCGATCTGAAAGAAGATCGTCGCCAGAAAGTGATTGAGCATCAGCGGCCAGCTTGTGCCGATCATCCCGCGCATGAGGCGCGGCTGCGGGCGGCGGAAAACCGGCTGCCCACGCAGCAGACGGCGCGCACTCAGCGCGAGGATCGCCAGCGTGAGCAGATTGGTGAGGATGCTCACCCCCGCCAGCCCGATCACGCCGAAGCCAATCAGCAGCGCGGCCAGCCCAAAGATCGCCTTGTTGATCGTGGCGACCGTCGTCACCACCGCCGGGATCTCGGCCTCCTCGAAGGCATAAAAGAGCGCCGCCAACCCGGTGCTGATCGTGCTAGGGATCAGCCCGACGTACAGCAGCGCGATGGCGAGCAGCGCTTCGGGCGTCAGCGGCGGGTCGCTAAGCTGGCGCAGCCCGATGAACCCCAGCAGCAGCGGCACCCCGGCGATCACCAGCAGCAGTCGTAGAACGCTCGTGTTGATCAGGCTGGATGCAGCGGCGGCGCGGTCGCGGGCGACGGCGCGCGTGAGGTACAGGTTGAGGCCGAAGTTGGTGAAAATGTCGAACCAGACGAACACCACCCCGGCGTAGGCGTAGATCCCGGCGTCGGTGGGGCCGAGCACGCGCAGCATCACGAAGGCGAAGGCGAAATCGATGCCCCGGTTGAACAGATTCAGCAC
>JAADYY010000133.1 GCA_010092805.1 Chloroflexota bacterium
GAATGCCAGACGTTGCATCAAGCCAAGCCGGATGCAGTCGAGTTCGTCCCCGTCGAGATCCCGGAACGCTTCTTCCCGCCCGGCTACACGCCCGGCGAGCCGTGGCCGTCACTGTTTTACTGCAACTTGATCCATAACTTCATGGAGGAGATCGTCTCCGGTGGATCAGAGAATCAGGGGAATTTCGCGCAGGGCGCAAAGGTGCAGCACATCATCAACGCGGTGGAGCAGTCCCATCGTGAACGACGGTGGGTCGAGCTGGCTGAGCCACAGTATCAGCGCTGAATGGCTGCCGCGCAAACGGAAATACATGCGCAGCGTTGATTGAATACTTGATAAAAATTCATCGGTCGTTTACTTTATTTCAGCACTCTCGGAACGCAGACAACAACGGCGTTCGCTTCGGTGAGTGGTATGTTTCTGCAACACTTGAGCATGGAACATTGCGTAAGATAATGTAGGTTGTGACCATGAGTTTGATTAACGATTTTCTGGCGGTGCCGCTGCTGGCGCATACCCTCCCCGGTGATGCGGGGGCCATCGATGGGTTTTTGCATCCGCTGCTCGGCGTAGAGCATCTGTTGGCGATGTTTGCAGTGGGGCTGTTGAGTGCGAAGATCGGCGGACGCGCCATCTGGACAGTCCCGACAGCATTTGTCGTCGTCATGGCAGTCGGTGGCATCCTGGGGTACTTTGGCGAGACACTCCCCGTCGTTAGCTACGGGATTGCGCTGTCGGTGCTGCTGTTGGGGGGGGCCTTAATTTTCCAACGACGGATCCCCGAAGCCATCGCGCTGATTTTGGTGGGCCTGTTCGCTTTGTTTCACGGCTACGCACACGGCGAAGCTGTCCCAGCGGAGCAGACCTTCGTTTTCTTCCTCGCCTACGTGCTGGGCTTCCTGGTGTCCACTGCTGGCTTGCATGTGATCGGCGCGCTGGTCGGTTACATTGCGTTGCGCTCCAAGCGGGGAACGGCGATTCTGGGCGTTTCTGGCGCATTGATCGCAGTGATCGGCGTTGTTTTTCTGGTTAACCTGATCAACGTGCCAGCGTGAATGTTCCCGATTGCGCCAATTCCGAAGACTCCGTTTGGTGGCTAAGCTCGCTGAACGGCCCTGATTTTACGGAGGTTACCGATGGCTGAAACCCGTCCAACTTCTCGTTCGACCTCAAATGGTGTTCCCAATCGTGCCCATGAACATGTTGGCGGTGTCATCGGGTGGATTGGGAACGTGATGCATTTGCCCGGCTTTGCGCATGAGCACGGCGAGACCGAAAGTGTCGTCGTCGATAGAGCGGTGCTCGATAACAACATCGGTATCATCACGCTGTGGGTCTCGCTGGGGTTGCTGTGGCTGACAACAGTGTTCCAGGGTGTGATCTATTATTTCAGCGGCAGTGTCGCGCTGTTGGGTGACACCGCCCATAATTTCGTTGACGCACTCAATTCGCTGCCGCTGCTGTTTGCGTTTTACCTGGCGCGCCGCCCCGCCACGCGCCGCTATACGTACGGCTTCGGGCGTGCCGAGGATGTGGCTGGCATTTTCATTATCCTCTCGATCATCTACAGCGCCGGGCACATTCTCCTCGAGTCGATCAATCGTTTCTTTAATCCCTTTCCGCTGGAAAACCTTCCATTGGTTGCGGTGGCGGCGCTCGTTGGGTTCGTCGGCAACGAAGCGGTCGCAACCCTGCAAATCCGTGTCGGCAAACGCATCGGCTCAGATGCGATGGTGGCCGACGGCCAGCACGCACGCATCGATGGCATCACTTCGTTGGCCGTGCTCATTGCGGTGGGTGGCGTCGCGCTGGGCATCGACATTCTCGATCCGATCATCGGTGTGCTCATTGCTGTCGCCATCATCGGCATCGCCTGGCACGCCATCCGCAAGGTTTGGTTCCGTCTGATGGACGCTGTCGATCCGGCCATTGTCAGCCAGATCGAGCACTTTAGCAGCGAGGTTGAGGGCGTCTTGGCGGTTGCTAAGCTGCGGGTGCGTTGGGTGGGCCACCGCCTGTTCGCCGAAGTGACAGTCGTGGTGGACGAGAACCGTTCGCTGGCCGAGATCGACATGATTACCCAGCAGGTGGTGCATGTGCTGCATGACGCCCTGCCCGCGATGGGCGAGGTCACGGTGCATGTGGAGCCGAATTACAAGCACGGCATAGAAAGTGAGGCGGCGGCGGTTGGCGGCACGACGCTCAACCTGCTGCCGCAACGCTACCAGATCAGCACGCCAAGTGCTGCGCCGATGGGCGCGGCTGCGCTCAAGTATGATACCGACGGCAACGCTGCCTGGAACGAAATTTGGACAGATTTCTGCGATCTGGCGTTGGCAGGTGGCCCGCCGCATCGTGGCAGCCTGCTCGAGCCGGTGAGCGCCGAAGTGGTTGCCAGCGATCCAGAAGGCTATGCGCGTGTCATCGCGGAGATGGAGCGTGGCTTAAAGATGGTGACCGGGCTGCCCGTGCGCCGGGACGACATGCCGGGCTGGATCGGGGTTGAGTGCGACTCGGAAGCTATGGCGCTGTGGCTGCTGCGCGCCATTGTCGTCGAGAATATCAGCGTGCGCCGCGAAGGTCAGGTGCTCTATTTCCCTGCCGGGCCGCACTTCCGGCTGGAAAAAGAGATCAAGAACGTGGTCACCGTCGTCGCCAAAACGAACCATTACTGGCAGGAACATTTGCGTGCCAGCTAAGCGATCAGCAGCCGTGCGGTTGGCTGATGGTCGTTAACGTCAAGCCCCTCATGCCTGACCATGCGCAGTTATGGGCGGTTCACATGCCCTACCCGGCCAATGGCGCGCGCTCGTCGCCCGACCGTTGGCCGGATAGGTGGACAGACTACCTGGCTCAGGACGAAGTGGCGCGCGCGCAGCGCTATCGCTGCGCAGAAGATCGAGCGCGCTTTATCACAGCGCGTTTGGCTTTGCGCGGATTGCTCGCCCGTTACCTGGGGGCATCACCCCAGAGCATTGACTTCAGTTACAATGCTTTCGGTAAGCCCCTGCTGCCGGCAGCGCCGCTTGAGTTCAATCTGGCCCATTCCGGCAGCTACGCGGTGATTGCGGTGACCCAAAGTCACCACATCGGCATCGACATCGAGTGCCATCGTGATTTGCCGGATCGAGATGATGTGGCAGCGCAAATCTTCTCGGCGGATGAGCGGCGCAGCTACGATCAACTACCGGAGTCAGCGCGGTTGTCGGCCTTCTATCGTGCGTGGACATGCAAAGAGGCGGTTGTCAAAGCGCTGGGACGGGGCCTGCAATTTCCGGTGCAATCCTGTGTCGTCGCCCTTGAGTCAGATAAACCGGCGAGGTTGATCCGGTTAGGTGAAGACTCCGTCGCTGCGCAACACTGGCGGCTGCATGAATTCAGCGTTGCACCGGGGTACAGCGGCTGTGTGGCGGTCGCAGGTGCTGGCGACTCGTTTCGTTGGCCGGGCCTGAATTGGATAACCCTCGTTGATCTTTTTCGCGGGCTGCCTCCCTCCCAAGATGGAGCGCGTCTGGAGGCATAAGCGATCAAGTGAAGGCCGGCTGGCAGCCGATGTTCCCTCAGGATGATCGATGGTTTAAGCAATTTTAATTTTCCACTTATGTGATGTCGTTATCTTCTATTGGAGTAACAAATTGTTCGATCACCTGCAAATTCTAAGGTACACGTCATCATAAGTGATGTTTTTCTGATGTTCTTGCTTGTAAGAGTATAAATTTACAACAATACGTAAACCAAACAGAAACATCCACAGCCAGTGGCTGTGTCACTCGAACGTGATTAACAATCGGGTCAACAATCGATGGAAAACGCTGAAAAACAGCAGCAAACTCTTGAGGAGCGGTTAGCACCCTGGCTCGATCAAGGCGAGTACGTCATCATCCTTGTGCTTGTGCTGATGGCATGGACAGCGGGGTTTGTTGATCTCATTTCGCGAACCAGCGCCGAGGGTGCCGCGATTTTCGGCTTGTATTCGCTGCCCTATTTTGCTTTGATCATGGCTTACAGCGCCGGGTTCGTCGTTTGGGGATGGCTGATCGCAACACCGCGCGGCTTGGCGCGTCTGAAATCGGCGATTGCCTTCATACAGCGGCGTGGCTGGCTCTTTGGCCTCAGTCTGTTGGGGTTTGCCATTCTGGTTTGGAGCATGGTGCAGTTCCGGAGTGCCTGGGTGCAGTTACCTCTGCTACAGGTTGTTTTGCTACTGCTCACAGCCCTTTATGTCATCACAATTCTGGTGGCGCAGCCCATTCCGGGCGAAAAAATGCAGTTGTGGCGTAAGGTGGTTTTGGGCGTTTTAGTGGGGCTTGTTGCGGTGGAGGTGCTGCTACAAGTTGGGGCGGCGGCTGGCGTCTCACCCGTCCAGAACCTGAGCGGGATCACGGTACCTTATGGCCGTGTCTACCAGAATCAGCAGGGATATGGCAACGGCATCACCAATCAATTCGGTTGGTACTACCCAGACTTTCGGCTGGAGCCTGGCTCGCGGCGGATCATCCTCAATGGCGACGACTTCATTCAGGCCTTGCAGGTGCTGCCTGCACAGCACATGGGTGTAACCCTCGAAGCGCTGATCGCTGAGGATCAGGCAGATGAGCGCCCCACTGAAGTGCTCGCAACGGGGCTGCCCGGCTATGGCCCAGGGTTGTACCTGGATGTTCGCTTGTATCCCTATCTTTGGTCAACTGCTGAACCCGACGAGATTGTCGTGTTTTTCCATCTCGCTAACGATTTCCAAGCGGCGAGTGAACCGACAAACGCAATACCCTTCTACACCCTCAGCGACGACGGGGCAATCGTCCTCGACGATCCTTCCATGACGCTGCGCCATGACCTCGAACACGTTGTGATCTTGGGCTATGATCCCGTCAACCCCTTCCGCACTGTATCGAGTAATTCACTCACCTTCAACGCGGTTGATCAACTCGTCCGTTCGACGTTTGGCATCGCTAGCGAGGTGCCTCAAGTTGCCGCCAATTTAGACGAGCGCAGCGATGATGCGCTGTTCGGTGCTGCCAGCTTCATGTTCGATCCCAGCGCGGGCGAACGTGCGGACACAGCGTTCGCAATTGCGGCGGGCTTGCTGTCCGCATACGAAGATCGTCTCCGCGATGAAGGGGTGGCGCTGCGCTTAGTAACAATCCCGTTTTTCCCAGAGCCTTTTTTCGCAACGTATACTGGCGCGGATTGGGGCCTGGCCGTTGAGCAGTACGATTTGCTGCTGCCGGAGCGGCGGTTGGCGGCGTTTGCTGCCGAAAACGACATTCCGTTCTTGGGCATGGGTGCATACATGCAGAACACCGATACGACTGTAGAAACAATCCAGACGCTGTACTTCAATGCGGGTACTGGGTATTTCACGCCGGAAGGTCACGAATTCTACGCGCGGGCGCTGCATACCTGCTTCTACACGCCCAGCGCAGATGCTGTCTGTGAGGGGACTGCCGAATGAACACAATGCTTGCTGACAGCCGAGACAGTATGAAACATGCAGCGCGTGCCTCCATGCGGACGACCGTGTTGGCGGCAGATGACATTCGCCAAATTGTGCAGCGGGTTGGCCTGCATACATTGATGGACGAGTTAATCGCCCGGTTATCAACGGCGTTCAAGCACTACGATCCTGAGAAAACGCAAATCCCAACGCGCGCGGGCTTTGCCTACGATTTGCCGCACACCGGGCTGATCGAGTGGATGCCGGTGATGTCGTTACAGGACAACGTCACGATCAAAGTTGTTGGGTATCATCCAACCAACCCCACCCAGCATAACCTGCCCACGATTATCTCGACGCTCAGTGCATATGATGTCTGCACTGGGCATTTGATCGGCCTCGCCGATGGTACGTTCCTCACCGCGCTGCGGACGGGTGCGGCTTCGGCGTTGGCGAGCGCGGTTATGGCATCGCCCAACGCCAAAACCATTGGCTTGATTGGCGCGGGGGTGCAAGCGGTGACACAACTCCACGCGCTGTCGCGGTTGTTCGATTTCGGCGAGGTGCTGGTTTACGATGTGAACCGACAGGTGAGTGAGAGTTTCCCAGAGCGCGTCGCGTTTCTGGAGTTGGACCTCCGCGTGATGAGCGCCGAGGAACTGCCCCAACTGGTCGAAACTGTCGATATTCTGTGTACCGCCACATC
>JAADYY010000653.1 GCA_010092805.1 Chloroflexota bacterium
CGCCGCCAACGACACCTTCGGCGCGCAAACCAGCCTCAACGCCGACGGCACCACCGGCTTGATCGCCGCGCCGAGCGCCAACAGCGACGCCGGGTCGGTGTACGTCTACACCCGCTCCGGTGATGTGTGGAGCTTCCAGCAGGAACTGAGCGCGCCCAGCCCCACCAGCGGCGATCGCTTTGGTGCCGCGCTGGCGCTGACTGATGATGGCAACACCGCGATCATCGGTGCGGAAAATGACAGCGCCTACATCTTCACCCGCGTCAACAACGTGTGGAGCCTGCAAGCCACACTCAGCGCGCCGCCGGGGATCGTCAATGGCGGCGCTGGGTTCGGCCTGGCGGTGGACATCAGCGCGGCGGGCGGCTTCGCCCTCGTCGGCGCGCCGGGGGCCGGCCAGCCAGCGACGGGTGCGGTGTACGTCTTCACCCGCAGCGGCCAAACCTGGGATCAAGGGCTGAGCCTGCCCCCCGACGATCTGACCGGGGTCGCGGCGCTCGGCGAGTCGGTGACGCTCAACAGCGCCGCGACCACCGCGCTCGTCGGCGCGCCGCAGACGGATTTCGGCACGGGCGCGGCCTTCGCCTTCGTCCGTGAATTCGCCGGCTGGCGCTTCCAGAACCGCCTCGACCCCGACCCGGAGATCCTCAACGGCGAATTCGGCGGCGCGGTCGATGTGAGCACCGACGGGAACGTCGCGCTGATCGGCGCGCCGCAGGACGGCCTGACGGTCTCTGGGGCGGCCTATATCTTCAAGCGCAGCGGCGACGATTGGACGCAGGATGACATTCTGGGGGCGTTCAACCCCGCGCCCGGCGACCGCTTCGGTGGGTCGCTGGCGCTCAGCGGCGACGGTCTGCGCGCGCTCGTCGGCTTTGACGGCACCGGGGCCGCTGGATCGACGCTGAATGGGACGGTCGCGGTGTTTGAGGAGATCATCGGCGAGTGGCGCGGCACCCAGCAGCTCAACGCGATCAGCGGTGCGCCGGGGGATCGCTTCGGTGCCGGGATCGGGCTGAGCCGTGACGGGCAGATCGCGCTGATCGGCGCGCCAGGCGATGATGACGCCGGATCGAACGCGGGGTCAGCGTTTGCCTTCCGCTTCGATCCATCGATCACGCCGACATTTACGCCCACCTTCACCCCGACGATCACCGACACCGCGACGAGCACGCCAACCCCATCCGATACACCAACAGCGACCAGCACATCGCAGTTCACCGACACGCCCACGTTCACGCCGACGGCCACCAACACCGCCACGCCCGGCAGCCCGCTGAATCTCGTTGTCACCAGCAGCGCCGATACTGGCCCCGGCAGTTTGCGGCAGGCCCTCATCGAGGCCAACGCCGACCCCAGCGTCGATACGATCACGTTCAACATCCCCGGCCCCGGCCCGCATGTGATCGTGCTGGCGAGCGAACTGCCGCCCATCGTCGGCCCGGTGACCATCGACGCGGCCAGCGAGCCGAACGCCACCTGCAGCGACAGCGACAACCCGCGCAACCTGCTCGTCACGCTGGATGGCACCAACACCATTCCCAACGGTTTCCGCTTCGAGAGCGGCGCGGCGGGCAGTTTCGTGCAGGGCTTTGCGATCACGCGCTTTGCGCAGAGCGGCGTGCTGATCAATACGAATGGGATCACGGTGGCGTGTAATCACATCGGCGTGGATGTCGCCGGGGCGCTGGCACGCGGCAACGGGGCAGGCGTCACCGCCAACGGCAACAACAACCTGATCGGCGGCACGCTGGAAGGCGTCTCGCGCAATGTCATCTCTGGCAACAGCGCCGCCGGGGTCAACATCACAGGCGTGGGCAACGATGTGTTCGGCAACTACATCGGTACCGCCAGCAGCGGCCTCACCGCCATCGGTAACGGCACCGGCGTGCTGATCACGGGCGGGAACAACGACATCGGCGGCACGACCTTCCGCGAGCGCAACATCATCTCCGGCAACGGCGACGGCGTGACCATCGATAACGCGGCGGCCAGCAACCGCGTGCGCGGCAACTACATCGGCACAACGGTGAATGGCACCGCGCCGCTCGGCAACACGATCACCGGGGTCCGCATCACCAACGGCATCGGCAACGGCATCGGCGGCACCACGCCCGGCACGGGCAATATCATCGCCTATAATACCGATGACGGTGTCTTCGTCGAGACGGGCGATACCAACCCGATCCTGGGCAACCAGATTTTCGCGAACGGCGACCTGGGCATCGATCTGGCACCGGACGGCGTCAACTTCAACGACGCCGACGACGGCGACAGCGGCCCGAATCAACGCCAGAATTTCCCGGTGATCACCTCCGCCAGCCTGAGCGGGCCGAATATCTCGCTGGCCGGGACGCTGAGCAGCCAGCCGAACACGCTGTATCGGCTGGAGTTTTTCGCCAGCCAGGACTGCGACCCGCTTGATCACGGCGAGGGCGAAAATTTCCTCGGTTTCTTCCTGGTCAGCACCAATGATCTGGGGCTGGCGACGTTCATCGTCAGTTTCCCGCAGCAGCCCGGTCGCTTTGCCACCGTCACGGCCACCGACCCGCTCGACAACACCTCCGAATTTTCCGCCTGCCGCTTGATTCTCGGCACCGTCACCAACACGCCGACCTTCACGCCGACGCCCACCTTCACGCTCACCCCGTCGCTCACGCTGACGCCGTCGAATACACCGACCTTCACCCCCACGCCCATCACCGACACACCGACGCACCCGCCCACCCTGGCCCAGACGCCGCCCCCGGACACCAAGACGCCCCCAAACCCCGGACACCCGGCGAGGCAGCCGCCGCCCGCCGCGCG
>JAADYY010000014.1 GCA_010092805.1 Chloroflexota bacterium
CAGGCACAACAAGCCAGGATAACATGGGCGAGGTGGACGTTACCGCCACGATCCGGCGCGTCGGTCAGGGGACGCCAGGGGTAACCCAAAGTCCCCACCTCTTCGGGGGATGTTGGCGCGGTAGCACACCGCCCACGATCTTTTGTCCGATGCACGGTGGTAGCTACATGCGCCAACCATGCTTTCCTCCACCCGCTAAAGACGGGTGGTTTCCAGCAAGGAGGGTTCGATGAAAAATAAGCATCTGTCCTTAGCGTCCGCGGCAGCGCCGGCCACACGCGCACGGGTGAACCTGCTGATCGGGTTGATCGCTGTGCTGGCCGCAACCATGACCGTGATCGCCGCCCCGGTGACGGGCAACGGCGGCGGCAGTGTCACGCCCGGCACTGGCATCGGGCTGACGGGCAACTACTTCAACAACCTCGATTTAGCGGGCGACCCGGCCCTGACGCGCATTGACCCGACCATCGATTTCCGCGCACCATTCGCTGACAACATTGGGGGGCAGGGCGTCTCGGTGCGCTGGATTGGCCAGCTTGAACCGCTGTTCACAGATCGCTACGAGTTTCAGGTGCGCCGCAACGGTGCAGTCCGGCTGATCATCGATGGTGAGGTGCTGATCGACACGTGGGACAGCCCCGACAACGTCACCGACCGCGTCACCATCGACCTGGAAGCCTTCGAGCGCTACCCGATAGAGCTGGACTACCGCACTGAAACCCCACGCCCCTTGCTGCGATTTTTCTGGCGCAGCAGCGAGCAGGAGCGCGAGATTATCCCACGCAGCGCCCTCTACCCCGCCCAGAGTTTCGATCAGCGGGACGCGGCGAATCCGCTGGCAGAAGCCACAGATGAACCTATCCCCGCCGAAGCGACCGCTGAGCCGCAGGCGGAGGCGACCGCTGAATTGACGGCTGACCCCGCCACCCCAACACCGATCCCGCCCAGCGCCACACCAGAACCGCCGACCGCCACACCGCTGCCCCCAACGGCGACTCAGCAGGTGCTGGACCCACCGCCGGGTGTTCCCGTCGCGCTGCCCGACCTGACGGAGATCGCGGTGGGTGCGCCGCTCACGGTGATCTGGCAGGCCGCCGCCAACGCCGATTGGTACCGCGTCCTCATCGAAGGTATGCAGACTGACGACACGTTTGTGCAGCTTTATGTGGCGAGCGCGGTTTGTCCGGGGCAGCTTTGTACAGCAGAACTGCTGCTGGAACTGGTACCTGGCGAATACACGTGGCGTGTGCAGGGCTTCAACGAGGACAACGGCTTCGGGATGCCCTCGTTAGCGGTCGATTTCACCGTCCTGCCGTGATCACGCCCGCAGAAAGTCCATGATCAGCGGGTTGACGACATCGGGGCGATCATAGATGGCCGCGTGCCCGGTGCCGGGGATGATCTCGGCCCGGACATGCGGCAGCGCCGCGCGGGCGCGCCGCACCGCCGCCTGCGCGTTGTAAATCGCCTCGTGTTCGCCGACGATCAACAGCGTGGGGATGTCGAAGCGGCGCAATTCGGCGCGTGGGGTGCCGCGCACAAACGAGAACAGAATCCGCGCGCTCTGCCACATTTCGCGCAGAGTCGGGTCGTCGTTCTGAATCCCCACGATGGTATTGATACGGTAGTATTTGATCGTCAGGGTCAGCGCCCGCGCCAATTGGCGGTCAAAGGTGAGGTTGGAACCGGGCGGCGTGAAGGCATGGACAAGCAGCCGCTGCCCCGCCGCCTCCAGATCGCCGCCCATGTTGAGGATCAGCGGCACGCCGCTGCGAATGTAAATTTTGAAGCGGGCCAACCCCACCGGGCTGAGCAGCACCGCCTTCTCGACCCGCTCCGGCGCGTAGATCCCCAGCCGGATCACGACCCAGCCGCCCAAACACACCCCCGCGACACGGACACGCTCCAGGCCGAGCGCGTCCAGAACATCGACGAGCCACTTGGCGTAGGCATCATCGAAAAATGGCGGCGGATTCGGATCGCTGCGGCCCGGATGCCCGACGGTGTCCAGCGCATAGACGCGGTATTCGGCTGCGAAATCGGCGATCTGTTTGTGCCACAGCGGCGCGCTCGCGCCGTAGCCCTGCACCAGCACCAGCGGCGGCGCGTCCGGCGGCCCCGTCACCAGCAGATGTGTGCGTCCGTAGCGCGTCGCGACGTAGCGGCTTTCGACATCCACCGGGAGCTGTGCCAGCGCCGACTCGTACCAGGCACGCATCGCGGCGTAACCCTCCGGCGATTTGTACAGGCGGGCGGGATCAGGCGTTGCGGTCTGTTGCGTGTCCATTGCGTTGTCGTCCTGCTGTGTCGTCGCTCCCAGCCTATCATCCTTTGCCGTCGATACCGCAGCGAATTAAGCAGATACCCATCTCAAACAGCCGCGCCCAAACTTCGCGCTTGACATATCGACCAATATCGATATGATTGTCGTCATGGAGACAAAACAGTTACAGTTCGCCAAAGCCCTCGCCGACAAAAACCGCTTGAAGATCATGACGCAGTTGTGCTGTGTATGGCTCAGCGTCAATGATCTCGTGGAGCAGCTCGGCGTCGAGCAGTCCACCGTCAGCCATCACCTGAAAACGTTGAAAGCAGCGGAATTGGTCTTGGTGCGCCAGGAAGGTAAGCACCGCTACTACACGCTCAATCAGGAGCAGTTGACGTTGTGCTGTGGGATGCTCGTGCAGAGTTTTGCGCCGGACTACGCGGCGACGATTGTGCCTGTTTCGTCGATCCAGGAAGCCAGCGGCGATTAGCGCGTTCTGCGCCCGTCGCTCTTTTTTTCGCTCGACATATCGATTATCATCAATATGACAGGAGATCCTCAGATGACTCAAGAGCAGAAATCCATCCATGAGTTTGTGCAAGACCGCTACGCCTCGATTGCGCTGGGCCAGTCGAATTCGTGCTGCGGCAGCGACGATGATTGCTGCGGCACCAACGACAAGACCGTCACGCTGTATGACGCGGAGATGCTGGTTGACCTGCCGGTGGATGTCACCGGGCTGTCGCTCGGCTGCGGCGACCCGGTCACGATTGCCGGGCTGAACGCGGGCGAAACCGTCGTGGATTTGGGCAGCGGCGGCGGCATCGACTGCTTCCTGGCGGCGCGTCAGGTGGGCGCAGATGGTCACGTGATTGGCGTGGATATGACCCCGGCGATGTTGGAGAAGGCCAACGCCAACAAGGCGCGGATGGGCGTCGAGAATGTCGAGTTCCGCAAGGGTCAGATCGAAGCGATGCCCATCGACGACAACACCGCCGACGTGATCATGTCCAACTGCGTGATCAACCTGTCGCCAGATAAGCGCGCCGTCTTCAATGAGGCGATCCGGGTGCTCAAGCCCGGCGGGCGCGTCTCGATCAGCGACATCGTCACCGAAGGTGAGTTCACGCCAGAACTGCGCGCCGACGCCGAGCAGTGGGCCGAATGCGTCACGGGCGCGATTGATGTGAACGAATACACGCAGATGATGGCCGACGCGGGCTTCGTGGACATCGCCATCGTCGATAAAGTCGATGCCGGCAACATCGTGACACCGCAGCCGGGGATGCCGCGCATCTACAGCGCACGCATCACCGCGTACAAGCCACAAGCTTGAGTTGGCTGGCGATCATGAAGCACAGAGTCTTGTTCCTGTGTACGGGCAATTCAGCGCGCAGCCAGATAGCCGAAGCCATCGTCAACCATGAGCGCGGGGCCGCTTGGGAAGCCGTCAGCGCGGGGACGGAACCCGCCGCGCGCGTCAACCCGTATGCGCTGCGCGCGTTGGCCGAAGTTGGCATCGACACAGCAGGCTCCACGCCCACGCACATCAGCGCATTTCTGGGCCAGTCGTTCGATCTGGTGATCACCGTGTGCGATGACGCGGCAGAAAACTGCCCGTTCTGGCCGGGGCAGGGCCAGCGCGTTCACATCGGCTTCCCAGACCCGGCCAAAGCGACCGGGACGGATGACACCATCCTCGCCACGTTCCGGGAGACGCGCGACGCCATCCACACGCAGATTCTGGCCGCCGTCGACAATTTCAGCAGCTAACTGCCTTCCCCCCGTCAGCCGGATCACAGCGACCGACGCGATCCGGCTGACCCTGGCCGCGCCGAGCCAGAGCCGCGCAGCACCTAACCGCCATCTACTGGCAATCAGGCCCAATTCAGACCTTGAAAAAGTTGCATTTGGGCCGAAGTTGGCTAAGATCAGTTTTGTCCGTTATTAGGACAGTCGTCATTAGCTAATCTTAACATTTCCAAACTGCAACTTCGCTGCACACAGCGGCAGATCATCGCGGCGGCGAGGGGGTTTGATCAACGACCGGGCGGGGGTGCGCGTGAACAAATCAATCTCCATTTTTTTCGGGACGCTGTGGTTCTTGCTACAGTTGGTGACCCCGGTGATCGGCGAGGCGCAGCCCGACGCAGCGGCTGCCGGACGCCTGGAGATCACCGGGGTGGATACCAGCACCCTGCCCCGCGCCACCATCACCGCCAACGTCTACGATCGGTTTGGGCAGCCAATCGGCGGGCTGGACGCCACCAACTTCAGCCTGACCGGCGCGTTTGCGGATGTGGCGCAGATCGACACCGTCGAGAATATTCGGGATGACAACCTGAATTTTGCCACCGTCCTCGCCATCGATGTGAGCGACAGTATGCAGGGCAACCCCATTGAGAATGCGCGTCAGGCCGCACGCGCCTTTGTGGAGACCATCAGCGCGGATGATCAGGTCGCGGTGTTGACGTTTGGCAGCGGTGTCGAGTTGGTGCAGGATTTCACCGCCGACAGAGCCACGCTGCTCGCTGCGATTGATGGGCTGCGTGCCAGGGGGCAAACCGCGCTCTATCAGGGGGCGTATGAGGCGGTGGCCCTGGCCGCGAACGCGCCAACGCCACGCCGGGCGGTGATTCTGGTGAGCGATGGCTCTGAATCGGGCGGTCGGAGTACGGTCGAGCGCGATGAGGTGGTACAGGCGGCCATTGCGCGGGGCATCTCGGTGTACACCATCGGGATTGGCGTCAGCGCTGACCGCACCTTCTTGCTGGAACTGGCGGAGCGCACCAACGCCCGTAACTTCGAATCGCCCAGCGGCGATCAGTTAGTGGGGATCTACACCGATTGGGCCAACCGGCTGCGCAGCCAATATGTCCTGACCCTCGATGCCGAAGCGCTGCCGCTGGATGGGCGTGTCATGAATGTGGGGCTGCGTGTGCTCATGCCCAATGACGTTGCCCTGCAAGCGGATACGGAATTGCAGACGCCCGTGCCCATCCCGGTGGTGCAGATCCTGGACCCGCCAACCGCGCCACTGACCGACGCGAGCACCATCGCGTTGGAGATCACCGCCGACGATCAGCCGGTGCGCGTGACGTATCAGCTCAGCGATGGCGAAATCTTCCCGCTGGAGGAGCCGTACACAATCACGCTCGATCCGCTGGATCTGCTTCCCGGAGACTACACCTTGATCGTCCGCGCGACGGATACTGACGGCGATGAGAGCGCACCAGCCCGATCATCGTTCACAGTCGCGGCGCTGCCTTCCACAGTCACAATCGACCCGGATCTATCCACGCTCGATCCGCTGCGTGAGACCCAACCGATCCGCTTAGCGATCACCGGGCAGACCGAACCGGTTGAAGTCACCTACGCTTTCGACCGCGACACCGACGATCTCACAGGCGATGGCGCGGCGGAGCCAGTCGCGCTTGATCCGCCCTACGAATTTGACATCGACCCGCAGACGCTGCCGCCCGGCCCCAATACACTGACGGTCACGGTCACGAATGCCGGCGGCGTGACCACGCCGTTCATGTGGGATTTTGAGGTAGAAGCACTGTCCCCAGAGATCGAGGTGGTTGGGTTAGCGGCCAATGAGGTGATCGACACCGACCGGACGATCACGCTGAGCATCCGCTCACAAACGCCGATTGAGGATATCATCTACCTCATTGACGATGTCGAGACGGCGCGCCAGCAGGACGAACCGTATCCCCTCACACTGGATGTGCTGGACATTGGCCCCGGGGATCACACGCTGACGATTCGGGCGATCCCAGCACATGGCGTTGAGGGCAGGCTGTCGCTGCCGTTTAGCGTCGCGCCTGCCCCCATCGAAACGGCGACGATGATCGCGGTGGAGACGCAGGCCGCGATCACGATTGCAGCAGCGACGGGCGACGCACAAGCCACAGCAGATCAGCAGGCCACACTCACGGCACAGCGCACGCCGACCTTCACCCCCTCTGCCACGCCGACCCCATCGGACACGCCGACGCCAACCGATACACCCACATG
>JAADYY010000654.1 GCA_010092805.1 Chloroflexota bacterium
AGATGTGTATAAGAGACAGGCCCAACCCGATCAGCAGCAGTTCACCGACGGCGTCGAGCACCGCCGCCGGGTACGCGCGGATCGGGTCGCGTGCCAGCGACGGCAGATCCGCCAGCGACCGGGCATCGAGCGTGGTGTCGCCGCTCCAGGTATCGACCCAGGGCTGCACCATGTGCCGCTCACCCGCCACCTCAAACACCAGCGCCAGCGGGTTGATGATCAGCCCGCTGCGGCCCGGTTCGATCTGCCCGGAGACGTAACGCAGATCGTCAGGATGATGCTTCAGCCACCACAGCAGCGCCTCCACCCCCTGATGCCCGCGTGTGGTGTACGGGTGATGCAGCAGCGCCTGCTCGCCGTTGGCGTCGGTGACAACCGCCATCACCGCCTGATTCACCGTGTCGAAGACGGCCTCCTCGACGCCAGCGACCGCGCACACCGCCAGGTCTTCGCCCAGCCGACGCGGACGCAAACTCGCGGGCGGCTGCGCGATGTGCCGCCCCCAGATCTCGCGGAAATCGGCGGCCAGCACCGGCGGGTGCAGCCGATCCCACTGGTATTTCTGCGGCTGCGCGCTCACGGGCTGCCGCCCGGCGGTGTAGCTGTAATTCGCGGTGCGCCGCCCGCCCTTGATCAACAGTTGGCGCGCGCCCACTGTATGCAGCGGGATGTCCTTCAGCGCCGAGCGCCCCGCCAACTGCCAGAACGCCAGCGGCTCCTGACTGCTGTCCGGCTTGGGGTCGGGGTAGCGGCGCGGCAGCGCCACAACGATCCCAGTTTCGAGGTCTTGCAGGTAGGCGGTCAGGCGCGCGCCATCGCGCTGGATGGTCACGCCGCAGCCCAACCCCACCAACTGTGCGGTGCCGATACTTTTCGGGCGGTCGTTTTCGCCGCCGCGCACAAACAGCGACGGCACGGTCGTCGTTTCGCCGCGAATCGCGCGGATGCGGATCATCAGCTCACCCACCAGCTCGGCGAGGCTCGTCGGCGAGAAGCGCGAGTCGTGCTGGCTGTAACGCTCGTATTCATTGACGATGTCTTCGAGAATCGCGCCCGGCCACACCAACCCCTCGGTGGCGCACGCCGCGCTCAGCCGCTTCAGCCGCTCGATCACGACCGGCGAGACGCCCGACAACCCCAACTCCGCCAGATCATCGAGGGTTTCGGCCACCGCATCGAGCGTCTCGACCGGGACGGGCTGCACCTCCACGTGCGATTCGACGATCCCGCTGATCTGATCATCGGCCAGCAGCCGGAAGCCCCACACCGCCAGCGGCACATGGCTGCACGGCATCGGTTCGTCGCATTCGCAGCGCGTGTAGCGGATGTCGCCGGGCACCAGGAAGCGCACCGTCAGCCCCAGGTTGTGCAGCCGCGCCGTTGGGTTGAAGCTGCGCACCAGCTCGATCACCTGCCCGGCTTCGAACTTTTTACGCTGGGTGGTGAGCTTGGCTTTCTTGTAATGCTCGGCCAGCATCTCATCGGTGATCGCGCCGGGGTCCCAGGTTTCGCTGGCCGGGGCCGCTGCTTCGTCCTCGCTGAGGTTTTCGGCGGCCCAGGCGCGATACGCCAGCACCGAACGCACCAGATGCCGACAGATCTCAATGCCCGATTTCGGGCAGGTACACTGGCTATCGGCGATGGTCACGCCCGGCGGCAGTGTACAGGTCACCTCATCCGACCACACGACGGTCACGGTGCCATCATCGGCCACTGTGATGTCGCCGGTCACTTTGCCCTCATCCAGATCTTTTTGGCTGCGCTTGACCACGCCGCGATTGCTCAGGGCAACGAGATCGTCGTCGTCCAGCGCCAGTAGATCGTCACGGCGTAACATTTTTTGCCCATCAACCATCGGTTAGCCTACTTTCTCTGCGACCCATACGGCCAATTGAGCGGGTGTCATGGCGGCGACGTGCGCGCCCACCGCCACCATCCTTTCGGCGACGGCCCGGCTGTAGCTGGGGTTCGCCCGGTCATCGAGCGCGGCCAGCCCCAGAAATGTCACGCCGCTATCGACGAGGCGTTTGGTCGTCGCGATCAGATCGTGGTCAGAACCGCCCTCGTAAAAATCGGTGACGAGCACGATGATCGTGCGGCGCGGGTTCTCGACGAGGGTTTCGGCATAGCCGACGGCTTGCGCGATATCGGTGCCACCGCCGAGCTGCACCTTCATCAGCGTCTCCACCGGATCGACACAATCTTCGGTGAGATCGACCACGCTGGTATCGAAGATGCACAGATGCGTGCGCAGGCTCTTAATGCCCCAGAAGATCGAGGCGGTCACCGCCGAATGGATCACGCTGTCCATCATACTGCCGGATTCATCGACGAGGATGATGATCTGCCACTTGTCAACGTGGCGGCGCACCCGCGAATTGAAGTACGGCGTCTTGATGAACAGCCGCCGCTGATCCGGGTCGTAGTTGGCGAGGTTGCGGCGGATGGTCGTCTCGGCGTCGAAATTTTTGGCGACTTTCAGATACGAGCGCCGCTGCCGATTGATCGAGCCGAGGAACGGGTTCTGAATCTCGGAGGCCAGCTTTTCCAGCAGCTCTTCGATCACTTTGCGCACCAGATCGCGGGCCAGCGCCAGCACCTCTTGATTCATCAGGTGTTTGGTGCGCAGCACGGCTTTCAGCAGCGTTTGGCTGGGCTGCGCCCGCCGCAGCAGATCCGGGTTGGTGACCATCTCCTCCAGGTTGTAGCGTTCCAGCGCGTCCTTCTCGATGCGCTCGATGGTCTTCTGCGGGAACAGCTCATGCACCTTGTTGATCCAGTCGGGCACATTCAGCGCCGATTCGCCGCTGCCCCCCTGGCGATCTTTGCCGTCGTTGCGGATGTTGCGCCCGCCGCCCAGCTCACGGTCATACAGAAAGCCGAGCGCTTCCTCGCGTTCTAGCCATTCATCCCCCATATTCGGGGCGATGTCCTCTGCGCCTTTGCCCAGCACCAACCGCCAACGGATCAGGCGGGCTTGCTCCTCAAGCGACGGCGTCTCGTTCGCTGGATCTGGATTCATCTGATTATTGGTCGTCATCGAGATTGACTCCGTAACGTGCCAGCGCCTGGAACAGCGCCGTCTCGAAGGCCAGCACCTGCGCCGCTTGCTCGGCATTGGTGCCCAGCGCTTGCAGCAGTGTGACATCGTCCTGTTCCTCGAACAGGACACGGGCGATGGCGTGCTTTTCGCGCGGCGTGAACGGCGTGAACGCCAGCCGCAGCGATGGCAGCGCCGTCAGAAAATCTTCGTCGCCATAATCGGCGAGCACCGTGTCGATGCTGTGGGCGAGGTCTGGCTGCCGCTGGATCACTTCGCGAGCCAATGCGAACAGGCCGTTGAGGTAATCGCCCAGGTGCGCCGGGTCGGCGAAGTAGCGCATATCCGCGATCACGGCGTCGCCGTCGGCACTGCCCATCATGAACAGCACCCCGGCGACCGCGCCGCGCAGCACCGGCGTCTGCGCGTTGTCGTGGCTGATGCGCTCGAACACCGCCAGGAAATCGTCGCGGTCGGTGTTGAGGATCGAGGCACAGCGCTCAAAGGTTTGCAGCAGCGCGCGCACCCCGCCGAGCAGATCTTTATCCTGCCCCTGCACCGCGCCCAGACTTTCCAGCAGCCACAGCCCCCGCTGGAAGGTCGTGCGCAGCAGTTCACCCACATCGGCGTGCTGAGCGGTGCCCAGCAGCTTGTCGAAACGGTACAGGAACAGCAGCAGCCCCAACGCCCGCGTTACGGTGAAGAAGTTGCTATCCTGGTGGATGAGGTCGAGCAGCTTTTCGTAGAATTCGGTGGCGCTGCCCGGCAGACCCATCAGCGCGGCATCGAGCAGCACTTTGGCGGCAGCGGCGGCGTCCGCTCGCTCCGCTTTGCCCAGCAGATCGGCGGTTTCGACGAGCTTGGCCTGCGCCGCATCGACCAGTGTTGGCCCGTAGATCGACGCTTCGACGCAAGCCGCCTCAAATTCGGGACTCCACGTCAGCTCCCAGGCCTCCCGCACCTCCTCGATCAGCTCACCATCGGCGACATTGAGGTTGGTGCCGTCCATCTGCCTGAAACCGGGGATCCCCAGCACCCGCAGTTGATGCAGCACCCGGCTCTGCGCTAAGCCGTCCTTAGTGCTCAGGTCGATGCCGATGTAGCGGTTTCGGGTGCGCGGCGGCTCGATGTCACAGCGCTTGAGCGTCTCTTTAATATCCGCGACCAACGGCGGCAGCGTCGTAGCGTCGTCCAGCTTGCCGCGCTCATCGCCGCGAAACACCTCATGAATCGCTTCCAGGAATGGATGGCCGACATCATAGGCCAGCTCATCCTTGACGAGCGCGCTGATGATCCCGTCGATCAGGTCGCGTCGCCACACCTGACGGTGCCCGCGCAGCGCGGCCAATGCCTGCGCCATCGTCTCCACCGCGATCAGATCCGCCGAGCTGACGACCTGGTTGCGCTCGCGCAGCATCGCCGTGACCATGCTCAGCAAGCGGCGGTGACGGTTGGCCTCCCCCTCTTGCAGCCACATGTGATGATAGAAGCCGGGGTTGGGCATCCCCGACTCGTAACCGCGCAAGTTATCCAGGCGCTCGTATGAATACGGCGTCAGCGCGATACCGCTGATGATCACCCCGCCCGGCGCTTCGTCGGGCTGCCCGTTGGCGTGATCGGCGGGTTCTGCCTCGTCAGGCGGCGGATCGCCCGCGTCGTGGCCGTTGGGCGCTGGCTCCCGCTGCGTAATGATCATGAAGTCGGGTTGAGCGGGGGTTTCGGCTGGCGGCGGCGGCTGCCACACTGCAAACGCGCCGCTTCCGTACAGCCGATCAAACAGCGCCGAA
>JAADYY010000134.1 GCA_010092805.1 Chloroflexota bacterium
CCGGCGGGCAGCGGATCTTCGAGCACGAAATAATGCAGATCCTGCGGCAGAGTCAGCGTCAACCGCACCGTGATCAGGTCGCCGATCTCGGCTTCGGTGATCGGCGTGTCACCATTTGCACCGAGGAAGTATTCACGGTTGACCGTCACCCCACGACTGAGCGCCGTCACTTGATCGGCAGGTAGGCGCAAATCCATATAGGCACTGTAGTACAGTGCGCCAGCGCCATCACCACGCGCCACCGTCAGCCGATTCGCACGGTCGGTCAGCAAATCCCCGACAGCGACACGCAGCACCTCACCTTCACGAATCGTCTGTGGGGTGACCGTGCGTTCGGTCACGGTCACATCGTTCAACCGCGTCTCGAGGTCGTAATTCCCGTTGAGTTCCCCCGTGACAACCATCCAATCGGTGAGGCCCATCACTGCCCAAGCGGTCTCTTGAGTGGTCGTCCAGGCATCACCCTGCCGCGCGATCATCAGCCAGCGGACGACGTTGGGCAGCAGTGGGTTATCCGCATCGTAGCGCACCAATGCCGAAAGCACCAGCGCGGTCGTGCGCGTATCACTGTCCCAGAAGCGCCAGTCCGGGCGCGCCTCTTCCCAATGTGCGCCGTTGGCCGAGAGGATCACGTTGGTCGTCAGGTCACTGATCAGCGGCGCGGTGAATGTGCTGTCCATGCGAGTTTCGTTGGCGGCCAGCAGCAGGAACGCTTGCGCCGACTGCGACATCCGCAGCCGCTGATCGAGGAGTGCTTGAAGTTGGGACGCACTCACCTCGTCGGCATTTGCCAGCACATAGGCAAACAACGCCATACGATTGAGCTGCCAGTTTGGCGTCGCTTGTGTGACAGCCATGAATTGGCTGCGCACATATGCAAGCGCCGGGTCGAACAGGCTGTCGGCGATGTCAAACCCGGCAGCGCGCGCTTCAGTGAGGCCAAGCACCGCATACGCGGTGACCAGCGCGTTACTGTCCATGCCCGCGAACCAACCCCAGCCACCATCCGGGTTTTGCTGGGCACGCAGCCCCGCCAGCCCCTCATTAAGCACGGTCATCAGATCGTCCCGCAGCGCCTGATCGGCAAGGCCAAGATCATCGAGCGCGCGGAACGTGATCACATTGGGCAGGAAGCGGCTGACCGTCTGCTCAATGCACTGATGCGGGAAGTTGCGCAGATAATCGAGCGATTCGACCGTTGTGGCAGCAATGGATGGGTCGAGGCGGACGGTCAGTTCGCCCTCAGCGACAGCCAAGCGTGGCGGCAAACTGATCGCCTCGGTGATCGCCCCACCCTCGCGGAGCAAGCCACCCGTCCCGACGGTATCCGGCGCGGTGTATGCATAAACCGGGATCGTGTTGTTCGGGCCGGTGGTCAAGGCCGGGCGCGCGGCGTCCTGATAATCGTCGCCGATGGCGATAAACACCAGATCAGCGTTCGGCACATCTTCGACCACTGCCAGCCAATCGACACGCGCTCGCGAGCCGGCGGGGATCGTGACGGTTTGCTCCACCGGGCTTTCCAGCGTGACCCCGGTCGCTTCCAGGCTGACAGCGACCGTCTGATCGGTATCGCTGTTGTTGTTGACGACCGCGCCCAACGCAACGCGGTCGCCCACGACGAAGAAGCGCGGTGCCACCGGGCGCACGATCAGTGGCAGAGTCGAGACGATCTGGGCTTCGCGCTGCCCGATGTGGGTTTCAGTCGTGACCGCGCGTGTGTCCAACCGCCACGTCGTCAGGTTGTCTGGCAGCGTGACAGACACTGAGGCACGCCCGTTCTCGTCGGTGACGACGTCGGGTGCCCACAACGGCGTGTAAACGAAGTCATCGCGGATGAGCAGCGCACCGCCGCCACCGCCACCGCCACCACCGCCGCCACGCCCACCGGGGAAGAACCCATCCGTCAGCAGATCGAGTAGGCCGAGCATTGAATAGTTGGTAAGCGTGTAGTCGCGCTGGTATCCGTAGAACATCGCTTCGAGCGTGGTGCTGTTCGGTTGGGCGAGCGCGAGGACGGCTTCATCAGTCAGCGCGACGCCGAGTTCCGCCTGTGCCGGGTTACCGTCCGCATCGGTGACCACAAAGTCGAAACTCACCTCGCTGCGCGGTTCATTGCTGAGACTCGACGGTGTGACCGCCACATTCAGCCGCTGATTGACCGGCTCGACGTTGATGCTGCGCCAGCCGCTCGCATAAGCGGGGTTCAGAGTGACTGGATCGAGGCCGCGATAGACGCTGACCTGCAAATGCACGGTGGGCACAAACGCCTCAGTGATCGGCAGATCGTAGACCAGCGATGTGCCTTCGGTCTGGATGACTTCGTGAGTCAAAATATCCGCTCGGGCCACCGTGATCAACACGGTCGAAGGTTCTTCGTACGGCAGCGGGATCAGTACACGGGCCGTATCGCCGGGTGCGTAGCTGTCTTGATCAACGACGATGTTGTTGACTCCGTCGCCGCCTGTGCGGTTCCAGAAGACCCGCTCATTCCCGAAGGCATACACACGCAGATCGGCGCGGTTGAGCCGCTCCTGATCATCGCGGACGACGGCACGAATACGGAATGAACCGCCGTTGGGTGGCGTGAAGGCATAGGTCGCGCGCCCCTCACCGTCCGTCCGGATTGTGTCGGTGCCGACGGGGATCGTTTCGCGCGTCCATTCAAAGCGCCCAAATTGGTCGGTCGGGGTGCGCGTCCAGCGCCGCTCGATGATCTCCAGATCGACCGACTGGTTCGGCACCGGCACGCTGTCCGGCGTCACGGTGATCAATTCAACGTCGAGCGGGTCACCGACATCGGCGAAGTAGCTGTCTGTCAGCAACCCAACATAAACACTCGCTGGATGCGCGATGATCGACGTGCGCCCACTGATCGGCTGATTACTCTC
>JAADYY010000015.1 GCA_010092805.1 Chloroflexota bacterium
AGATGTGTATAAGAGACAGGTTTCCAGCAAGGAGGGTTCGATGAATCGGTTGATCAGTTGGGGCGCGGGGTTCGCGCTGGGGGCGGGCATCGGTGCGACGCTGGTGTACCTGTTCACGCCGATCTCAGGCCGAACTGTGATCGAGGCGGTGCAAACGGGCTACCGCGAAACCCTCGCGGACGCACGCCAGGCCGCCGCTGATCGGCGGGCGGAACTCGAAGCCGAACTGCAGCGCAGACAAACCCAGCCGCGCCAACGCCCACAGCCCCGCGAGGACGCAGATCAACCAGCGGAACGCTAAACCAACCGGGGCGATCCATGATCGCCCCGACCTATGCGCTGATGATCAGCGCAGATCGATCTCGAGCGTGTACGGCATCGGCACGGTCGTGACGGGCGCGAACGGTGAGATCGCCAGCGTCACTTGATCGACGTTGGCGGCGAGCGGCAGCTCCCAGGCCGCGCCGTCATTGGGCACTTGCCAGCGCGTGACCTGTGCATCCTGGCCGATCTGCTGGATGGCCTGCACCCAGGCACCCTGCGGCAGCCGATTGTCCATCCAGATCCAGCCGTCTGCCTGCCAACCGCCGTCATTGGCTGCAAACGACTCTGTATAGCCAATCGCATCAATGCGCACATCGTCAACGGCCATGCCCGGTTGCGTGATGGCATCATCGGTGATCATCTCGAAGCGGACGAGGATCGTCTCCCCGGCGTAGTCGGCCAGCGACACCGCCTCCTCGACCCACACCGCTGTATCACCCCCGCCGCTGCGCCCGGTATAGCCCGGCCCGTAAGCCGTTTCGTGCGGATTCTGGGTGGTGGTGCGCGCGGTCGCCAGAATCTCCCAGCTTGCGCCGTCGTCTGCGCTCACCATCACGTAGCCGTAATCCCACAGATTTTCGATATGATACCACAGCCGGAAATCCAGCGTCACCGGATCGCCGGGCGCGACGGTCGTGAGATCAAACGCGCGCGTGAGCGTGGTATCGCTCATGTCGCCGCGATTGCTGTACCAGAAACTATCGCCCGCCTCAGTCACTGCGGGGATCAGGGCGGTGGTCGGCGGCGCGCTCAGGCTGATGGTCACTGTCTCGGCGGTGTCGAGGTTGCTGAGGACGATGTAATCGGTCGCGTATTGGTTGACTTCGCCGTCCCACGCGAACGGATAGCGGATCACCTGGCCCAGTGCGCGGGTCGGCGCGGCGATCTCCCGAAACGCTGTGTATCCGTAGCGGCCATCGGCGCTGCGCGGGTCGCGGAGCCAGTTGGCGACCACCCAATCCGCGAATAGATCGTTTGCACCCGGCGCACCGAGACTCGCCAGCACCCGGTCTACCGCATCCAGCCCGCGCGTCGAACCGTCCGCGCTGAGCGCGCGCAGCGCAGCGAGGCCGTAGCGCTCGTAGAAGTAGGTCACGAACAGCAGCGCCGCGCCGTAATCCGCCGCCCGCGCGCCGCTGGCTTCCGTCCAGGTGTTGAGCTGCGTGCCCGGCTGATCGAGAAACGCGATCACCTCCCAACCCGGATCGTTGTACAGATACAGCTGCGTGAACTCGGAGAACCCTTCGTTCAGCCAGTAATCCTCATTGATTTGCACGTTCGCGCGGATCATGTGCTGGAATTCGTGCGCCAGAATGCTTTCGATCTGTTCGATGGGCGTCGTGGGGCCGATGGCGTTGAGGTTGAAAAAGAACATCTCGTGCTCATTGCTGATGGGCACCACCACGTTTGGGAACGAATGATCGCTGGCGTAGTAGGCGGCGGTCGTCGCGCCGAGGCCGGACGCGAACAGCGCGTGGATGCGGCGGTCGCCGTCAATGCCCGGCGAGGCTTCACTCCCCCACAGATCGCGCGTCTGTGTGTAGATGCGCGTATCGAAGCTTGTGGCCAACCGCCGCAGCGTCGCATCGGTGATGAGTGCTCCATCCTCCACCCACAGATAGATGTGCTCACCCACGACGCGCAGCGTCGCCGCCACTTCGATGGTCACGTCGTCAAAAGTGTTGGTGGCGAAGAACATCTGCTGTTCGCCCACTTGGCGGGCGGGCGCGCTCAGCGGCGCGGGCGGGATCGCATCAACGAGGCCGAAGCGCTGCGCCAATTCGCTGCGATTACGGGGCGACAATGTCGCGGATTCGAGCGCGGCCAGCGTCGGGAAGTCGAGCGGCGCGGCGGCATCCTGCGCCAGCGTCGGCGCGTTGATGGGCGCGAGGATGGGCGCGAGGATGATGAGGAGCGAGAGGGACAACAGCGCGAACATCCGAAGCATGCAGGTTTGATCTTTCCACTCAGTTGGGCTATTACAGATGATGTTACGGTGAGACAACACACATGATAGCAAATCCTGCGCCCCACAGGCAGGCCGGAATCTGTGGGGCTTGGGTGGGCCAGCGGTGAATGCCAGCTAGTTGTGATCGAGGTGTTTGCCGCAGTGACCGATCACGATCATCTGGTCGTCGGCGTCCCAGTAAAAATGAATGCGCAGCGTATCGCGCAGGCTGTCTTTCACCCCAATTTTGAGATGTTTATGCATAATGATATTTTCGCCTTTGTAGCGCCGCGTCCGCAGATCGCGCGCACGGCGGTTATTTTCGACCATCTCCGATTCGCGGGCCGCGTATGCCTGCCCGAAAATCTCGCGGGCGTCGGTATCGCCATTGCCGTAGACGACCGCCTCCCAGTAACGAGTCGCCAGCTCAATGAGCAAGCGCAGCGCTTCGCTCGGCGCTTTGAACAGCCGCGACTCGCGCGCGGAGTCGAAGGCTTCATCCAGCACAATCACCCGGTCGCGGAAAAAGGTTTCGACCAGGGTCAGCACATCCTCCAGATCAGCTTCGCCCTTGCCGCAGCGCACAAACGCCGCACGGACGGCTTCCGAAAGCGCGTCGTTGGCCGCCTGCGCGCGATCATAATGGAGCGAGGCGTTCAAGTTCTCGATTTGGCTGCGTAGTTGGCTGTTTTCGTCACGGAGTGTATCCAGCGTGCTTCTAGAAGTGGCGCGCTCATCGCACAACGCTTGGGTGAGTCGCTGGCACTTGATGTTTAGCTCCTGATTCTCCTCTTCCAGCAGCGCCACGTACTGGCGCGTTTCGCCTTTGCGCAACGCTTCGAGCTTGCGGGCGCGGAATTCGCTGCGCTGCTTGTGCTCCACCACTTGTTCGCGCGATATATGCCGCAGCGAGTTGCGCGTGTTCACGTGGCGGGCGACCAGCGCATACAATTCGTCTTCTGGTGGCGCGGCCACCGCTTCGGCCAGCGACCGCAGTTCCTCCAGGGTGTAACCCTGCATGGGGATATGTACCCGATCCGGGCGTTGATCTGGATGATTGAGATCTACCCGGCTGATGATTGGATCGATGAGATTGACGGCGCTGCGCGTCGATGCGAAGCGATCCCCAAGGATGGAACCGATCCGGTTGGGGTCAGCGTCCGCGGCCATCGAAACCACCGCCGCGATGCCGCCGAGCGTCATCTGCAAGTGCTGCGCATCCACATAAGGCCGTGTCGTTGGGCCGAGCAGCACGATTGGGTAATCCCGCTCGGTCGATTCGATCATCGCCAGCAGATCGGGCGCGTTGCTCTCAGTGAGTTCACGCAGATCATAGCCGGGGGCATCTTGCGCCGAAGTGCAGTAGCGCAGCAGATCCGGCACGAGGTTCTGCCGCAGCGGGTAAATTGGGTCAACCAGGTGTGGGCCATCATCATGGCTGCTCAAGAGGACGGTACTTTCGGTGGCGCTGTCCGGGTTGACCTGCCGCAACCCAATCTCGGTGATCCATAGATGGTCCGGCGTGTGGGGGTCGGGCGCGGTGTAGACGATTGACTGTAAGCGCGGCCACCCTTGATCCCAGCGGTTGGTTTGAAGCGTTTGGCCGTCTGTTTCGAGCAGCGTGCCATCGGCGTTCAGGCCCAGGGCATAAGCGGGTTCCCGCAGTTTTGGCGCGAGCCACTCCGCAACTATTTGCACCACATGATCAAAATCGCACTTCAATCGAAATCTAGCACTATACACAATCATTTTTGCCTCCCGGCGCTCAACACCACGCGAACATCGCACGGTGCGCAAGACTGGCTGAAATTTTTAGACTATACAGCGCCAGTGCGGCGGAGGGCAATGGATTCTCAAGGCTTGCTCATGGCCGTCTCATGATATCATCTATACATGCTTTGATAAGACTTCTTTGATGTATTCACGGCCAGTATATGGGCGTTTAAGCGCACACCGCACCCTACCCGGAGGGATGAGAACTTATGACGACGGTGCTCGCACGTCTGAAGGCGGAGACCCGGCCCCAACACGACCACCTCGAAACCAACCCGTTTTCCGTTGCCATCATGAACCAAACGATCACACGCGCTCAGTATCGCACGATGCTCGCGCGCTTTTACGGGTTTTACGCCCCGCTGGAGCCGATGCTCGACCACTTCGATCTGTCAGCGGTGGGCATCGATTTCGCCGACCGCCGCAAAAGCCACCTGCTGGCCGCTGATCTGCGCAGTCTCGAAATGAGCCTTCAGGGGCTGATGGCGCTGCCCCACTGCCGCGAACTCCCGCAGATCGGAACGCTGCCGCGCGCGCTCGGCGTGCTGTATGTGTTGGAGGGCGCGACGCTCGGCGGCCAGGTGATCTCGCGGCAGCTCAAAGCGCGGCACAATCTCACGCCAGAGTGTGGTGTGGCGTTCTTCAACAGCTACGGCGACCAGGTGGGGCCACGCTGGAAACAGTTCACGGGCGCGGTCAGTGCCTATTCGACCGCTCACCCAGAGCACGACGATCAACTGGTGGCAGCAGCAGCCCAAACCTTTGACTGCTTTGCCAACTGGCTGATGCCCCTCCCGCTGCACCCGGCGTCGCTGGTGTGACGCGCACGGCACCGGGTCGTCTGCGCGCTGTGCGGATTGCGCGGCGCGGCGGAACAGGACTACAATCGAGATGGTTCGCGCTGGCAGAACTGACAGCATCCGACAAGAAATCAGGGTGAACGCCCCGTATGCGTGCAAATAGACTCGTGCTTGCTGGCGTGATCGCCGGGCTGCTGCTGACATTCGTTGTGCGCGGCGCGACCGCACAACCACCGACGCCCGTTCCGCCGGGCGACATCCGCTACAACATGACTGTCGAGGGCGCGATCGCTGGCGGGATTTCGTTCGATTGGTGGCGCTTCGAAGGCAGCGCGGGCGACGAGATTCGGATTCGGATGGCGGCGGCGGATGGCCTCGCCCCGCTGATCGGGCTGCTGGACGGTGCCGCGTCGCTCATTGCGCAGAGCGCCGCGGGTGAAGTCGATGGCGCGGTGCAGCTCGGCTTCACGCTGCCGCGCAGCGGCAATTACACCATCGTCGCCACGCGCGTGGGCATCAACGAAGGCACCACGACGGGCAGCTACAGCCTCACGCTGCAACTGACGAGCAGCGCCGCCGCAGCCCCCGCCCTGAATCTACAGCCGCTGGTGTTCGACTGTCAGGGCGTCGAAGCGACGACCGTCTTCACCCTCCGTTACATCGAATTGGCAGACGAACCCGGCCCCAACCTGATCACAGTGTATGGGCTGGACGGCTTTCAACCGGTGATTCGCGCGCTCATTGAAGGCGTTGATCCGTTGTGCTCAACCGACGGCGAAGAGGCGCTGGGCGATGTGGTCACCCTGCCGGGCGCGGAGCCGCTGACCATCACCAACGACGATTTTGGCGCGGCAGCACGCTTTGAGATCGATCTGGGCGGCCTCACCGGGTTTGTCACCTACATGATCGGCAGTGCGGACGGCGCGCCGGGTCGTTATCTGGCCGTGATCGACGGGTTCACGGTGGAGCCGCGTGCCGACCTCGACGCGCTGACGATCTGGCACGGGCCGCGCCCGGCTGCCAACACGGATCTGCTGGTATATATGGTCGGCACAGGGGCTAACAGCCGCCTCGATCCATTCCTGCGCTTTTATCAGGCGGAAGGCGGCTGCGACGATGCCGGCGGGCGCGGCTGCGAGTCGATCCCGTCGATTGCTGGGGTGGGTGTCACGCTCGCCGACGGACGGCAGCTTGTCGGTGACCGTTTCGACGCCGGGCTGCGCATCCCGTCCGGCGATCTCGATTATCGCGAGTTCGAATTGGGCAGCTTTTCCGGCAACACGTCCGGCCAATACGCCCTGATGATCGTTGGGGAACTACTGCCGCCGCCCCCGACAACTGCGCCACCCGAATGATCGTGTGTTACTTGGCGAAAGGTTGACCTGATGACCCGCACACTGAAAGTCGCCGCCGTGCAGATGGATGCCACACCCGCCCCCCTCACCGACCGTTTGGGCCGCGCCGCCGACTTGATCGCGGAAGCGGCGGGCGCGGGCGCGCAGTTGGTCGCGCTGCCGGAACTGTTCAATACGGGCTACACCTACGCCGATTCCAACTACGCCGCCGCCGAACCGACCGACGGCCCCACGATCCGGTGGATGCGTGCGCAGGCAGCGCAGCACAACGTTCACGTGGTGGGGTCGCTGCTGCTGCGCGAACCGCGCGACATCTTCAACACCGCGCTGCTCATCGCGCCCGATGGCCGCACCTGGCGCTACGATAAGACCTACCCCTGGCTGTGGGAGCGCGCTTACTTCCGCGAAGCGCCGGGCACCACCATCGCTGAGACCGATCTGGGCAAATTTGGGATGTTGATCTGCTGGGATTCGGCGCACCCTGAATTGTGGGATGCTTACGCCGGGCAGGTTGACGCCATGCTGATCGTGAGCTGCCCGCCGCGCATGTCCCACCTCACGCTGACCTTCCCCGACGGATCGACAGCGAGCAGCACAGATGTTCCAGGGTTGGATACGGGCGAACCACCGGCGCGTGAATTATTCCCGGACATCGACACAGATACACGCGCAGCCTGGATGCGGGTGCCGGTCGTGGCGACGGCGGGCGCGGGCACATTCCGCGCGAAGCTGCCGCTGCCGCAGGTCTCCGTGCTGCCCTACGTGATCGGTCGCCCGAATGCCGGGGATCGTGTGGCGGCTGCGGCGGAGGCCATCGCCGAGACGGGCTACGACCCGCAAACGAAGATCGTCGGCGCAGACGGCGCTGTGATCGCGCGTGTCACGGACGGCGGCGACGGCTTCGTGATCGCGGAGGTGCCGCTCGCCGTTCAACCGCCGCAGCCGAACGGCCCCCAACCGAAAATGCACACGCCGGACCTCATCTACTTCTACAGCGACGTGTTCGCGCCGTCGCTGCTGGCGAATGTCTATCGGCGGGCGGTGCGGCAGCGCTTCGGCGCGCAGATGGCCCCGTACTCAGCGCGGACGCAGGCGCGCATCCGCGCGGTACGGATGGCGGCGGCGGTGCTCGTCGGTGTGCTGGTTGGCGCACGCCTGATCAGGTGGCTGCGCCGCCGCTGATGCGGTACGATGGCCACCCAACGATCACGAATCCCGTTGAGGCTGCCATGACCCTCGAAACCCAATCGCTGCCGCTGCTGCGTGAAGCGCTGGATCGACTCAGCGCCGGGTTTGCCGATTTGCCCGCCGCCGACCCCGACCTCGATCTGGATCGGTTGCGGGCGGTGCTGCTCGAAACTGCCGAGCGGCTGCACGACAATTATCCGTATCAGCACCCGCTCTACGCCGGGCAAATGCTCAAGCCGCCGCACCCGGTCGCGCGGCTGGCGTACACGCTGGCGCTGTGGATCAACCCGAACAACCACGCGCTCGATGGCGGGCGGGCCAGCTCAGCGATGGAGAAGGAAGCCGTCGCGGAACTGGCGGCGCTGTTCGGCTGGCAGACGCATCTCGGTCACTTGACGGGCGGCGGCACACTGGCGAATCTGGAGGCGCTGTGGGTGGCCGGGCAGCTGCACCCCGGCGCGCCGATCCTCGCGTCGGCGCAAGCGCACTATACCCACAGCCGCATCAGCGGGGTGCTGGGCCTGCCCTTCGAGTCGATCCCGGTGGACGGCCAAGCCCGCCTGGATCTGGCGGCGCTGGAAACGCGGTTGCAGCAGGGCGCGGTCGGGACGGTCGTGGCGACACTGGGCACCACCGCCACCGGCTCCGTTGATCCGCTGCCCGGCCTGCTGGATCTTCAGGCGCGCTACGGCTTCCGCATTCACGTGGATGCCGCGTATGGCGGCTACTTCCGGCTGGTCGATAACCTGGGTGATGAGGCGCGCGCCGCTTTTGATCGGCTGGATGCCGTCGACTCAATTGTCGTTGATCCGCACAAGCACGGCTTGCAGCCCTACGGTTGCGGCTGCATCCTCTTCCGCGATCCGTCGGTGGGGCGGCTGTACCAGCACGAGTCGCCGTACACCTACTTCACGTCCGCAGAATTGCATCTCGGCGAAATCAGCCTGGAATGTTCGCGTCCGGGCGCGGCGGCGGTGGCGCTGTGGGCCACCCAGCGGCTGTTTCCGCTGGCACGCGGCGGATCGTTTGCGGCTGACCTGGGCAAAGCGCGCGCGGCAGCCTGTGATCTGCATGATCGGCTGGCGGGCGATGATCGCTTCCTGACGGCGTTCGCGCCGGAACTCGACATCGTGATCTGGGGGCCGCGCGCCGAGTCCGCCAGCGCGATCTCTGCGCTGTCCCGGCAGATCTTCAGCGCTGCCGCGGCGGAGAATCTACATCTGGCGGTGGTCAGTTTGCCGCGCGAACTGCTGCAACCGTCGTGGCCGGAAATTGCCTGGGATCAAGCGCAGGTGACGTGTTTGCGCTCGTGCTTGATGAAGCCAGACCACCTCGCCTGGATCGAGGTGATCTGGCAAATTTTGGATCGGGTGACCAAGCAGGTGCTGGCGAAGGCTTGACGACAACGCTCAGCCGGCACTCACGCGGTCGTTGAGCCGGGCCAGCAGCACCCGGCTTTGCGCGCGGATCGAGCGGACGTTCTCCTCTTGATCACCGTTGAGAGGGCCGTCTTCGCCGCTCAAGAGCAGTTCTGCGTAGCCGATGATCGCGTTGAGGTTGGCCCGCGTCTCGAAATTGAGCAGCGTTTTGGCCTGCGCCGATTGGTATTCTGGCAAGCTGATAAATACCGTCGTGATCTCCCACGCGGCCTTGTCAATGGCCTCTGTGCAGCGAATCTGCGCTGGGGTGAGCAGGCCCGTCTCTTCACTCAACAATGACCTGGTCGTCGTCGTGATTGACTGCACGGGCTGCATCAGTTCATCGTCCATCAGTGATAACCTTAATATTATTCCACACGCATAACCCGATCAGATTATCGCACAGAATCGCGCCGAAACCCACCGACAAACCGTTGATTGTGGGAGTGCTGAATGTCGCAGATACAGTCTGTCAATTTGACCTGAGCCAGGGTCAGCAGAGCCTTGATTTTCACCACACCCTGTGGGAAATGTGGCTGAGTCCGGGGCCTGCTGATCCAAGTGGGGTGTATTCTGATGAGCGGGAGTGATGCTAAATGAAAACAAAAAGGCGGTGACACAGATGTTGTTGGCGAATCAGGCCCTCACCCTAAATCCCGCTCCCAACCGCCGCTTTGCGGCTAGGCGAGGGACTTCAAAAGC
>JAADYY010000655.1 GCA_010092805.1 Chloroflexota bacterium
GAAGCGGTGGGGATTCACGACCGCGAGACCTTCCGCGCTGCGCTGCGCACCACCCTTGTCAAAGACTCCAAAGATCAAGCGACTTTTGATCAATACTTCCCCCTGTTCTTCGGCTCCATGACCCCGCCGCCCATGCATGACATTATGCAGAATATGTCGCCGGAGCAGCAGCAGCAGATGCAGCAGGCCATGCAGCAAGCGCTGCAAGCGTTGGCGGGCAATATGGACGCGCTGCGGCAGTTGATGCAGCAGTTGATGAACGGGCAGCCCTTCAGCCAGGATCAGCTTGATCAAATGGGCCAGCAGGCCGGGATGGATCAGGCGACGGATCTGTCGCAGCAGCCCCGGTTCGAGCGGCGGATGCAGCGGCAGATGAGTATGCAGCAAATGCAGCAGGCCATCGAAGAACTGCTCGAGCAGCTTCGGGCGCAGGGCATGAGCAACCAGGAACTGCGCGAACTGCGCGAGATGCTCGAAGAGAACGCGGCGGCCCTTTCTGAGCAGGTTTCGGATTACGTCGGCGTGTCGCTCGCCGAGCGCATGGCCGACAGTGAACCGCGCCCGCAGCCGGACTTGATGGACGTGCCGTTCAACCGCCTGGGCCAGGATGATGTCGATAACATCCGCGACGAGATCCGCCGGTTGGCCGCACGCTTGCGCAGCCGGGCCTCACTGCGCCAGCGCCGCGCCAAAGTGGGCGATGTCGATACGCGCCGGGTGATGCGCCACAACATGCGCTATGATGGCGTGCCGTTCGAGATGAAGTACCGCACCCGCCACGTCAAACCATGCCTGGTGCTGATCTGCGACATCAGTACGTCAATGCGCCATTCGGCGGAATTCCTGCTCACGCTGATTTACGAGCTGCAAGATCAAGTGTCGAAAACCGACAGCTTCATCTTCATCGACGACATGGTCGACATCAGCATGGTCTTCACCGAACATGAGCCGCAGAACGCAGTCGAACGGGTGTTGGTGGAGAACCGGCCCGGCTACTACAACACAGATCTGGGCAACAGCCTGAACACCTTCCGCCAGGATTTCATGGATCGCATCAGCAGCCGCACCACCGTGATCATTCTGGGGGATGGGCGCAACAACTACAACAACCCGCGCACGGACATCGCGCAGGAAATTGAGCGCAAGAGCCGCCGTGTGATCTGGTTCAACCCGGAACCGCGCGCGCAGTGGGGGTCGGGCGACAGCGACATGCTCGAATATGCCACCTGCGCCAGCGGTGTGTACAAGGTCAGCAATTTGCGCGAACTCGCCGCAGCGGTCGATAAGATCCTCGCCGACGGCTGATCCGGTTGGGGTGGGCTGTGTGGCGCTCACCCCGATCTTGCCATTTCCTCGTGTATAACGCGCCTCAGCTAAGTGTGCGCTGAGAACTCGTGCAGCACCGCGTAGGATTTGTTGACAGCGCCGCGTCAAAGATCTACACTGTCAGTGAAAATCATAAACGCAGCGACGTAAGCAAACGAAAGCATTTGCAATGACGTATTGTTGTTGTTGTCGTCTGGGAAGGGGTGCGAAACGGCTTCCTGACGGCTGATGCGTAATTGACATCATCCCCTGCGACAGGTCTGTGAGACCGGCAGAGACGCGAAGGCGTGAACGCCCCCGGAATTCCCGGCGGATCGTTGCGTCTTTTTTTGTCCCTGCCGGTCTTTTTTGTGGCAATTTGGCGCGCTGTCGATGAGTTACTGAGTGAAACCCTTCCCGTTCGTCACGGAACAATCACGAGGGAGAACCCAACCTATGGCTTTGGCCTACCAACCGCAGATCGACATCCCTGGCGACGATGTCGAGTCGCTGATCGGCCACACACCGTTACTGAGCTTCCGCCGCATCACCGCGCACCTGCCCGCCAACGTGAACATCTACGCCAAAGCCGAGTGGACGAACCCCGGCGGCAGTGTCAAGGATCGGGCGGCGGCCAATATCATTCGCACGGCGCAGCAGAGCGGCGCGCTGCGCCCCGGCAAAGTCATCCTCGACAGCACGAGCGGCAACACCGGCATCGCCTACGCGATGATCGGCGCGGCGAAAGGCTACCGGGTCAAGCTGTTTGTGCCCGCCAACGCGAGTCCAGAGCGCCTGGCGATTCTGCGGGCGTATGGCGCGGAACTCGCACTGACCGACCCGCTCGAAGGCTCCGACGGCGCGCTCCGTGCGGTGCGTGAGCTGGCCGCCGCTGAACCGGAGACGTATTTTTATGCGGATCAGTACAACAACCCGGCCAATTGGCAGGCGCATTACCTGGCGACGGGTGTCGAGATTTGGGAGCAAACAGCGGGCACAGTGACGCATTTCGTCGCCGGGCTGGGCACCAGCGGCACCTTGATGGGCACCGGGCGACGGTTGAAGGATTACAACCACGACGTGCAGATCGTGGCGCTGCAACCGGACTCGCCGTTTCATGGGCTGGAGGGCCTCAAGCACATGGAGACGGCCATCAAGCCGGGGATTTACGACGAATTCTTCCCGGATCGTCAGGTGGGCGTCAGCACAGAGCAGACCTACGCGCTGGTTCGGCGGCTGGCCCGCGAAGAAGGCTATCTGGTGGGGATCAGCGCGGCGGCGGCGCTGGTCGGCTCGCTGATGGTCGCCGAAGATCTGGCGGCGGCGCAGCAGCCAGGCGTGATCGTCACGCTGTTCCCGGACAACGCCTACAAATACCTCAGCGACCAGGCCGTGTGGGGCGGATAGAATATCCGAACGGTTGGATACAACGAGGTGTGTAAGTAGCAATACAGGGACGGGGTTGCATAGCCCTCCGTCCCCTTTTGTGTCGAAGTCAAAGTAGGGAGTGGCGAATACTGTGGATGTTGCCTTGCCCCTGAAACGAGGGACAACAACGCCATGTCCACATAAATCACCACTCGTTCAAAGTAAATTTGATAGCAAAATAACAAACACTTGTACTAAAATAAGTAAAGTGCTATACTTAACAAGTTTGGCTTTGCCTGTCAGAATACGTCGGTTTTCTTCAAGAACATCTATATAGGAGGCTATGAGCCAATCGTAAAAC
>JAADYY010000135.1 GCA_010092805.1 Chloroflexota bacterium
GCCAACAACATCTGATCCGGGTGGCTGTGCAGGTCGCGGGTGCAGCGGGAGACCGTATCCGCACTGGCCGCGCGCCGCGCATGGGGTCTTGTTTCAGTGTATGATACTAGCGCGTGATGGCGCGTTCAGATCTCAAGGTGAGCATTGGCAAAACTGGCCGACAATGTGATCAGGCTATGTGATGGATTGAAAGAGATGGAGCGACGGATGTCTGGGATGCATGACGCGGACGAAACGCAGGAAATGCCGGGGGTACACAGTTCACAAGAGACTCAGGAGATGCCGAGGATGCAGAGCGCCAGCCAGAACGAACAGGATTACTTAAATAACTATTTGCAACTGCCCGACGAGCAATTTGTGCAAACCTTTGCGCACGATGTCCGCGCGAAGCTGGGGTTGATGGCCGGTTACCTGTCGATTCTCGACCAGGATTTGGCAGCGCTGCCCGATGCCGATATTGACGAGCTGCGCAATTACAGCGCCATCGCGCTCCAACAGGTCGATGTGATCAACCGGCTGTTTGATGTTGCGTTGGAGTACGACCGCATCCGGCGCGAATCCGACGATTCGACGACACCCTGACGCCCGTCGCCAGCCAGCGGCGCGGCGGGTCATTCGAACGCCAGGTTCGGGTAGGTTTCGGCGGGGGGGAGCGGCAGCCGAATGGTAAAGGTGGTGCCCTGGCCGGGTGTGCTGCTCACATCCACGCGACCCTCGTGGGCTTCAACGATCATCCGCACAATGCTCAAGCCCACACCCACCCCGCCGGATTGCAGCGAGCGCGCCGCATCCTCCCGGTAGAACAGATCGAAGATATAGGACAGGTTGGCGGGCTGGATGCCGATGCCCGTATCCTTCACCTCGATGATCGCGTGGTCGTCGGTGCGGTCGGTGCGGATGGTGATCGCGCCGCCCTGGGGGGTGTAGCTCACCGCGTTCTTGAGCAGGTGCCGCAGTGCCCGCGCAATCTCCTCACGATCACAGCGGATGGTCGGCTGGCGTGGGTCAAGCCACATCGTCAGCGCGAGGTGCTTTTCGTTGATGCTGTACGTCCATTCGCTCACCACCGCATCGACGACGGTGTTCAGCGCGCAGCGGTCGGTTTGTGGCTCGCCCAGCGATGAAACGGCGGTCAGGTTCTCAATCTGCTCGCCGAGGTGGTCGGCGCTGCTGCGAATAATGTCGAGTTTGGGCTGAAACGTCGCCCGCAGTTCATCGGGCAGCCGCCGCTCGATCAGGTAGCGGCTGGTTTCAATGTTGGCCAGCGCCGTCCGAAAGGCGTGCGATACCGCGACCACAAATTGACTCGTCAACTGCAATTGATCGCGCTGTAACCGCAGGCGCAGCCGCTGCTGTTCCGCCATTTTGTGCTCGGTTACGTCCCGCGCGACCCCGTACAGGCGCACGACCCGTTTTTCGTCGTCGTCCCACACCGGGCGGCGCGCGATCTGCAGCCAGCGAATGCCGCTGTGCTTGGTGAGAACCCGGTATTCGCCCTGATTCGAGATGCCGCGCAGGTTTTCCTCAATGTCGCGGGCGATCAGCGGCCTGTCTTCCGGGTGAAAGAGCGTGTTTTCGCCTTGCGCTCGAATCTCGTCGAGGTTGAACCCGGTAATCTGCTCAAACGAGTCGGTGATCCACTCGGTTTGCAGCGAGCCGTCTGGCTGCACCGCGAAGACATAGGCGTAATCGGAGATCAGCTCGGAGATGATGCGGTAGCGCTCTTCGCTGGTGCGCAGAGCTGCCTCGGCGCGTTTGCGTTCGGCGATGTCGCGGTTGATTTGCACCGCGCCAATGATATTCCGCGAGCCATCGCGCAGCGGGCTGAGGATCATCTCGAAATCGCGCGGGCCGTCCGCCGTTGACAAACGCCGATCCACCGTGATCGTCTGGCCGGTCGCCAGCACACGGTTGAGGAACTGCCCAAACTCCACCCGGATAGCCGGCGGAAAATCGAGGATCCCCCACGATTGGCCGAGCAACTGTTCCAGGGCGCGCCCGTCGTATTTGAGCGCCATCGGGCTGGCGTAGGTGATCAGCCCGGTTTGGTCATACATCACATAGCTGTCCGGCGTGTGGGCCAGCAGCTCGCTCAGCAGCAGCATCCGCTGTTCGCGCTCGTGCGCCAGCAGTTGCTGGCTCGTCTCGATGGCTTTACGGGCGGTGATGTCGTGGTTGGTGAGCACCAGCGACTCCACCTGCCCCGCTTCATTGGGGATGGGGGTGATGACGGTCTCCAAAATACGGCGCGCGTTGGCCTCCCCGATCTGGATTTCGGTGGCGCACGGCTTGCCTGTGGCGATCACCTGCTCGACCAGTTCACGGAAACGGGGGTTACCGGACGCTGGCAGCGCGAAGTTCTCCCACAGCTTGCCGATCACAGCGTCTGGTGGTTGATCCAGCAGCGCCGCCGCCGCCCGGTTGAGATACTGGTAGCGTCCGTCGCTGTCGAGCATGACGACCGGGTCGGGCGTGGTCGCCAGCACCACATCCATCGTGCGCGCCTGCTGCTCGAGCTGCGCCAGCAGTCGTTGGCGGGTCGCTTCCGCCGCTTCGAGCTGCATCTGCCGGGCGACGGCTTGCCGGCGGCGGTAATAGATGGTCAGCACGGCTGCGCTGCCCAGCACCAGGGTGAACACCAACGGCCCGGTTAGCAAGGTGCGCGGCGCGACCGTCGGCAGCAAGATGAGCGCCAGGAGCGCCACCACCTGCCCGGCCAGCAGCAAACACGCCGCCACCAACGGTAGAAACAGACTCGCGAAGAACACCGCCGCGATCAAATAATAGAGGGGGTTGAGGTCGGTGCTGCCAGCATTGGTCAGGTAGAGGGCGATGAACAACCCGGTCAGGTAAACCGAACTGAGCGCCGCCGCCAGCCGGTAGCGACCGCTGCGGGCGAGCAGGTAGCCGCTGCCCAGCACCACCAGCGTGATCCCCAGGCCAATCAAGCGCGGCGTGCGGTGTGCGGCCATCTCTGGGAACAGCAGCGGCGGCAGCAGCGTGATCACGGCAGCGCCCAGCAAGGCCACCAGCAGGATGGCAGCCAGCAATCGTGATTGTTGGCGCTGCTCCGTGTCGGTGACAGCGGCGGCAGGTTCCGTGAGTCGCTGCCACAGCGCTTGCACCACAGCGAGGACTCGTGCTATGAAGTCTATTGTCACCACCTGCTCTCGTATCTGCCCACCAGCGACATTTGCACTTTATGTTAGCATGGATTGCTGCTGTTTAGACATAAATTAGTTCTTACATTAATTAACCATATGCAAACTATGACACGATTCTGGCACAGGCTGGCCGCTGTGTTCAGGGAAAGTTGGCTTTGAAGGTTTCAATCGCGTTGGTGATGGCGTCGTAGGTGGCGTCGTCGATCTCATCGCTACCGGTGCGCGTCTCGGTGGGCAGCAGCGCCAACACATCGACGACGGCGGGCTGCATGGCGTTATAAGCGTGGCGCGCGCTCGCTTCATCCGCGAAGAAGCGGGTGTGATACGTCCAGTTGTAGATCGTGGTGGTGATGGCGAACGGCGCGCGCAGGCAGCCACTTTCCAGCGTGATGCGCGCCCCGGCTTCGTGCTGCTCATCATTGAGGATGACACCGCCCTCGGTGCCCGTCATGCCCAGGGTATTGCCGTCTTCGTAAGGCGTCCAAATGTTGATCATGGTTGCGAGTCCTCCGGAGGGGTCGGTTGGGTGGCGTCCGGCAGCGGCTGAATGAATTCGACCCGGTTGCCGAACGGGTCGCGGATCTGAAAGCGGGCATGGCCGGGGATTGGGATGGGATCGTGGCCTTCCGGGAATTCGAAGGCCACCCCCTGTGCCGCGAACCGCGCGCGCCACGCCCCCAGATCCGCCACTTCGTAGGCGAGGTGGGCTTTGCTGGCCGCCCGGTCGATGCCGTCTTCGGTGCCGATGTGGAGTTGGAGATCGCCAAGCTGCACCCAGAACCCGCCGCGACCGCGCAGACTTGGCGGCTTGGGGACCTCTGGCAGCCCCAGCAGATCACAGTAGAAGGCGCGGCCCGCGGCTTCCTCACCCTTTGGAATCGTGATCTGTATATGATGCAGCCGCCGGATCATGGGACCAAGAGCCACTTAATATACCCGCCATCGATGCCAGTGCGCGCCATGCCCAGCTTTTCCAGGATGCGCGCCGACCCGGCGTTGTTCGGCAGGCACTCGGCGGTCAGCCGCTTGACGCCGGGCTGCTGAAAGGCCCAATCGACCAGCGCGCGCGCCGCTTCGAAGGTGTAGCCCTGCCGCCGATACGTCGCGGAGATGCCGTAGCCGATCTCGATCATGCCGTCGGCGTCGGGTTTGCCCTTGAACCCCGCTGACCCGAACACAATCCGCTCGGCGGTATGCTGGATGAGCCACAGGCCCCAACCGAGCATGGTTGGGTCGGCGTCGATCTGGCGGGAGTAGTAGCTGAGCAGCGCGCGTCCGTCGCTGTCGAGCCAATCTTCGGCGACCCGCGCCCCCACCAACGTTTCGATCTGGCGGCGTCCGCCATACGCAGCGGCGGCCACACGCGGCGGGCACGCGATCAGCGTGAGCCGTTCGGTGTATAAGCGTAGATCCATGCTGAGATCCATGCGATCTGTCCTCCTGGAAGTCACTTTGTGCGACCGCGGTTATTGAATTTTAACATAGGTGTTGGGCGGTGGATGGGTGAAGATCGTCGGGGGCGGTCTGCGCTGCTCAAGGCGGCGCTTCCAACCCGAATTAACAGAAGCATTTAAGCATATCTCATCCTGCATTTAGATGACTTGGTTAGAATGTCCTCGTAACTGACGATATGAAATGTACAAGGTGAAACTCATGCCGACCATTGGTCAGCTTGCCCCCGATTTTGAACTGCTCAACCAGGACGAACAGACTGTCCGCCTGAGCGACTATCGCGGCCAGAAAGTCATTGTGTTTGTGTTCCCCAAGGCGGATACGCCGGGCTGCAATACGCAAGCCTGCACCTTCCGCGACAACTTCCCGCGCATCGAGACCTCCAACGCGGTGGTGCTGGGCATCAGCACCGACAAGCCCAGCGACCTGCGCCGCTGGAAAGAGTCGCGCAAGCTGCCGTATGATCTGCTCTCCGACGCCGACCACAAAATGTTGGAAGCGTGGGGGGCGTATGGCATCAGCCCGCTGGGGTTGATCAAGCTGCCATTTGCGCGCCGTTCGGTCTTCATCATCGACGAAAACGGCATTCTCGTTGATGGCCAGGTCGATATCAAGCCGAAGGAAAGCGTCGACCGCGCTCTGGCCGCCATCGATACCGCCGCTGACACTGTGCAGTAGGAAAGAGCGTTACCGCCGCCCGCTGCATTTGTAGGGGCGGGGCCGCTTCGGTCTCGCCCTGATCCATTGTCTCACCGCTGTTTGACCATTGTTTGACCAACCTCCCCTCTATCTCCCTCACATACAAGTTATCTTCAGAATTGCGCCCCCAATTGGATGACGTAATCTGCCGAGCCGAC
>JAADYY010000016.1 GCA_010092805.1 Chloroflexota bacterium
ACGGCGTCTAGAAAGGCAGTGAGCAGCGCTGACGTTTCGGTGATCCAGCGTTCGTGCGGCGGGAGTGCCCAATTCGTCAGCGCTGGATCTTTGTGGCGGGCATAATGCAGATCACCGAATTGTTCACGCTGCATAATCACACCGCCGCTGCATTCGGTGCGCCACTCGAAGTGTGGCACCGACCAATTACTTTGCCACGTCCCCTGATAATTCACGATCATCCCGTCAGCGAACGTCAGCAGGGCAGCCACATTCGCGTGATCGTCGTACATACTCCACGACGGATTCCAGGTTTGGCACTGCACCCGCACGGGATCTTGCTCGTAGACGTAACGCATCAGGTCGAAGTGATGGATCGACTGTTCCCACAGCATCGGCTGCTGCATGGTCAGCGGGTACTTGTTGAGATTTGGGCGGTGACCATCGCGCCAGCGCTCATACGTGAAACGGGCGAACGCCGCACGCCCAACAACCTCGTCATGCAGCAGTTGTCGGGTCGCCTGCGTGACGGCCAAATAGCGAAAATTCAGCCCAACCATCAACGGGACAGGCGCACCCGCCGCAATCGCCACCAGATCCGCCGCTTCCGCGAGATCGAGCGCCAGCGGCTTCTCGATCAACATTGGCAAGCCGCGATCCGCAGCCGCCTGCACCTGACTCGTCCGGCCCATCGGCGGGTTGGCGAGGATCAGCGCGCCGAAGGTTGTCGCGCTTGCCAACGCTGCCTCAACCGATTCAAAGGTCGGATGATCGCCGAAACGTTCGACGGCGCGCTGCTGCGCGTCTGGATTCGGATCGACGTAAGCAGCGATGGTACAGCGTTCCGAACGCTGGATCACCTCGGCCCAATGCGCGCCGCGCACACCTAACCCGGCCAGCAGAATCGGCAGGGGAGTCGTCGAGGTAGTCACGATAAAATCTCCGCTTGTTGCGCGATGATCTGCTGGATGCCGACCGCAAACGGCGTCCACTCGTCGAAGCCAAGTTCCCCGTGCAGCCGCGTATGACTCATGTGGCCGCGGCGCGGCACATCAACCGGCGCTTCAACGGTGCGGATCTGCACAGCGGGTAGCCGCGCCTGGATCGTTTCGGCGATCTGCATGGGCGTGAGCACCTGCTCGGAAGCGACCTGATACAGCGCGTGATTCAACGTCGGCGCTTCGATGAGCCGACGCACCGCGCGCCCCACATCGGCGGCAAATGTCCAATCGCGGGCCGGTGCCCGCACATTCACGGTGATCTGTTGGGTTGTCAGCGCTTCGTGAATCATCTGCCCCACCATGCTCACACGCGGGCGCGTGGGTCGCGCGCGTTCCAGCGGCCCGTAAATGTTGCCGAGACGGATCGTACACATTTCGCGGCCATAAAGGAATTGTAATGTTCGGACGAGACTTTCCGTCATCTGTTTGGCTATGCCGTACAAGCCGAGGGATACAACCGGGTCGGTTTCGTAAATCAGTCCCGGATCAGAGCGCTCGAAGATCGCATCCGAGCTGATGAAGATGGCGCGCCCGGTGCAGTTCGCGTTCGCCCAGCGGAACATGCGCAGCAGCGGATCGAGGTTGGCCTGAAAATTGGCTTCCGGTGATTGGCCGCGCTCTTCCGGTGAAGCGGTTACAGCGGCTCCGTGAACCACTGCATCCACGCGCAGATCGGGGAGCTGCATCACATCCGCCTCGATCAGCGTCAGTTGGCCGCCCCATTGAGCAGACCATGCCCGCTTGAGGTCGTCATCGAAGGCGCGGTCGTTGGCGATCACGGCGTAATCGTGGCTCAGCAGCACCGCCGTGATCTGGCGGCAGACGAACCCGCCCGCCCCAGTGATTAAGACGCGCCGGGTCACGGCTGATCCTCTTCGGTGGCGGTGCTGGGGTCATCCTGCCAATCTTCGGCCAGCAGATCCCCTGCTGAGGCGACGTGCTGTGCGATTAACATGGTGGCGGTGGGTTCGTCGCCGCGCTCAATTGCTTCGATGAGTGGAATATGGTTGTGGGCGATCTGCTTAATGTCGCTGTTGCGCAAGTTGCGCAGCGACATCACCTGCCGCACACGCATCGCCACTGAACTCCACGTCGAGACCAGCAGCTTGTGACCACTCATGGCGATCAGCGTGTCGTGAAACTCACGGTCGAGCACGTTGACCCGCGTGATGTCATCCTGATCGGCGGCGATAAGCATTTGCTCGAACAGGGTTCGCAACGGGGCGGTATCGACTTCAGGGAGCTGCGCGATGATGCGGCGGATGGCAAAGGTCTCCAGCACGATTCGCAGGCTGTAGAGTTCTTCGATGTCGCGTTTCGTCAACGCTTTGACGGTGGTGCCGTGATAGGGCACTGTGTCGAGCAAGCCCTCGGTATTGAGAATTTGGATGGCTTCGCGCAGCGGCGCACGGCTGACGCCAAGCTGCGACGCCAACTCCGTTTCGACAAGGGTGTGGCCGGGGCGCAGCTCGCCGTTTAGGATGGCTTCGCGCAGAGTCGTCAGAATCCGCTCCCGCAGCGATTTATTGCCAATTTGGTGGAAGGAAGTTGGGGGTTTTTCCATAAAATGATCGCACTATGATTGCTTGACAACCGATTTGGCACTCTCTATAATCCCTCGCAGTCGATTGTCGACAATCGACTGGCGACGTAGCAAAATTATAACGACTCGAGAACACCTGTCAAGCGATCACCGTAAAGTGGATAACCAGCCCACCTAGCACACGCCTCGTAACGCGAGGTCAGGTCGAGCCTATCTCAGGGACAATACGCACATGGATGAAACTTACATTAAGCATATGGCCTTTGCTGTCAAAGATGCGGAAGCCGCGCTCAAGGCGTACCAAAACTTCATCGGTGTTGCTGGGGGTGCGGTGATCCATGATTACGAGAAGTCGCGCAACCGCGTGGCGATCTTCAACGTGGGCGATGTCGAGTATCAGTTGTGCCAGTCGCTCGATGAGGGCGGGCGCTTCGATGCATGGATCACGGAACGCGGCTACGAAGGGCTGCACCACATTTGCTATGCTGTGCCCGATATTGACAAAGCGCTCGAAGACGCCCAGGCGAACGGCGCGACTTTGAAAGAGTGTTCGGCGTGCAAAGTCAAGGGTAGCCATCCCCATCCAGAGGGCTTCGTGGCGTTTCTGGATCAGGAAGCGGGCGGCATCGAACTTGAATTGATGCAGGTGTATACACCGGAACAGTTGGCCGAATACAAAGCCGTTCGGGGTATTTGACCCGGCTGCGGTCAACATTATGGACACAGACAAACACGACACGCCCGACTCCACGCCGCCCACGACGGTTGATGCGCTCGAACTGCTGCGGGCGTTGGTGCGCATCCCCTCGCCGAACCCGCCGGGCGATACCCAGGCAATCGCGGCGTTCATCGCGGAGCGGATGCGTGCGGCGGGCTGCCAGGTGAGCACGCCTGCGCCGGAAGTCAAGCCGGAAGCGATCAATGTCATCGCTACTATCGGGTCAGGCGACCCCGTGATCATGCTGCACGCACATATCGATACAGTGCCGATTGCCGTGACCGAGGCCGGGCATTGGCGCGTCGATCCGTACGCCGCCGAAATCAAAGAGGGCAAGCTCTACGGCAAGGGCAGCATCGATGATAAAGCGCCGCTCGCCGCGATGATGGCCGTCTTGATCGAAGCGGCTCAGGTGGCGGATCAACTGCGCGGGACGCTGGTGTTGGTCGCTGCTGCCGAAGAAGAAGTCGGCGGTCAGCTTGGGACGCGCTGGCTGGCCGATAACGGTCACTTGCCGCAATCGGATTTCATCGTCGTCGGTGAGCAAACCGATAACCGGGTGGCGACGGCGCACAAAGGTGTCATGCGTGCGACGGTGCGGGCGCAGGGACACAGCGTCCACGCGACCAACCCGGATCGCGGCGTCAACGCGATCACGGCGATGGCGCGGGCGGTGCTGGCACTGGAGCAGTATCACCGCGATCTGGCGGCGCGTGTGCATCCGATGGTGGGCGTGCCGACGTGCAACGTTGGCGTGATCACCGGGGGGAGTACGGCCAACGCGGTGCCCGATGCTTGCGAGGTGAAA
>JAADYY010000656.1 GCA_010092805.1 Chloroflexota bacterium
ATGGCGGCGGCTTTAGCGACTCGCTCGATCTCCTCATCGCTGACCGGGCGACCCACCCCATACGCGATGTTTTCGCGGATCGAGCGGGAGAACAGAAACGGCTGCTGCTCCACAATCCCGATGTTATGGCGCAGGAACGAACGCGGATATGCGTGCAATTCAACGCCGTCCAGCTTGATGCTGCCCACGCTGTATTCGTAGAAGCGCGGGATCAAGCTCATGAGCGTCGTCTTCCCCGAACCTGTCGCGCCCAACAGCGCCACCGTCTGCCCCGCTTGCGCCGAGAAGCTGATGTCGTGCAGCACCGGAGTCTGTGGGTTGTAAGCGAATGATACCTCTGCGAACGTGATGTCGCCGCGCAGTTCGCTGGTTGGGGCTGGCACATCTTCGCCGAGCGGTTCGCGCGATTCGCGGATGACTTCCAGCACGCGGTCGAACGACACCAACCCGGTAGACATTTGCACGATCAGGCGGCCTATCTCGCGAATCGGGAAAATGATCCAAATCACCAGCCCGGCGTAGGCGAGATACGTCCCCACCGTGATGCGCCCATCGATGGCGAACAGCGCGCCGATGGCAAACCCGACGAGCATCTGCAACCCCGTGACCGAATCCGAGATCGGCCAGTACAGCGAATGCAGGGTCAACAGCCGCTTGCCCAGCCGGAACTGCTCGGCGTTTTCTTGCTCGAACTTGTTTTCTTCGTACTGCTGCCGCGCAAACGCCTTGACCACCCGCACGCCCGACAGGTTCTCTTGCAGCACCGTCGAGACTTTCGCCTCTTGGTCCTGCACCTCTTCGTAAGCGGCGGAGACGCGCTTGAAGAAGAAATACGACACCACGACCACGAACGGGATCACAACCACTGAGAGCAGCGCAAGCTGCCAATCCAGCAAGAGAATGGCGGCGAAGTTCACAACGAACAGCAGCAAAATGCGCCCCGATCCAATCGCTTGTTCAGCGAACAACATGTGGATCGCGTCCACGTCCGAGGTTGAGCGCTGAATCAACTCGCCCGTACGGTTGGTGTCATGATACGTAAACGTCAACCGCTGCAAATGATCGTACAGGTAGTTGCGCACACGCTGCGTGACACCCTCAGCGGTCACAGCGGCCAGCCGACCGCTCATGAACGTGAACAGCCCCTGAAACAGGGCCAGTATCACGAAGCCGAGCGCGATTAGTACCAGGGTCAAGCCCAGGTTATCCACTTCGCCGATCAAGACATCATCGACCAAGTAGCGCAGCAGCAGAAATTTCGACGTGTTCAGCACAGACGACAGCGCCAGCGTGGTCAACGCGCCTGCGTAGTGCAGACGATAGCCTTGCAGCAGCCGCCACACCCCTTGCAGACGGCTTTCGCTGACCGCGCTCTGCAAGTCAAGGGACATCAATGTGTTTTTGTCTTGTGGTTGCAAGAGTCAGTCTCCATGTGTGAGAACATCCGACGCGCAAGCGAATGGGAACTGACGACAGGCTGCCCGGCAGTTGCGGGCACCCCTTAGTTTACAGCAGCTCTCGCCATGTGAGACTTAATCCTCTCTACGCCCATGCATCAGCGCTGCGAATCTAGGTAGTTGATTATGAACCCATTTGAACCTTTGTCAACCCCTGTTTTATCCAAGCGTCATCAAGATTGCCTGTGTTATCCCCACACAGAGGCAACCTTTTCACGATACAACAAATGTTCTCTTGGTCTAGCACCAATCACCGATTGGTCTTAGTGAAATGGGTTCATGTTGCATTCAGCGCGTCGAGCGTGAGGCCGTCCTGCGGGATGAACTGCCGCCAATACGCCGCCGACTCGCGAACTCCAGCGAGCAAATCTGCCGGGTGCTGCGGGGTGCTGCCGAAGATTTCAAACGTCAGGTAGATGTCTTCGCAGCGCGTCGGCAGGTTGTCATCCGCTGGGGCGGCGTAAGCGTCGCTGAGGGCGGCCAGCAGCTTTTGCGGATCGACAACGCCAGTGAGATTGTGCTGTGGCGTGAACGGACGATGTGCAGACGCCGTGCCATCGGTTTGCTGAAGATGAATGATCGGTGCGTAACCGCCGAACGCACGCAACCAAGCGTAAAGATCGCCATCCTGCGGTTCGGTGAACAGATATGGGCGTGCCTCGACGTAGCGGAGCGCCGCATCGAGTTCGGCGGGGGGGTTGGGGCCAAGCCACAGTGGATTCGCAGCCGGATCGTCAAGATGCGCTGCGATCTGCTCACGTGTGGGGCGCAGAAAGCGCGGCTGCCCGATGTGATGCCCGGTATCCAGCGTGATGTAAAGCGGCGCGCCGCCCGCATTCACGGTGTGCAGCAGCGCGCGCGCGCCGTCAATCGTCCAGGGAATCTGATGCGGGGTGTACATCTGCTCAACAGATAGGCTGCCGAGGCCGACCGCTTGCGCGAATTGTGCCAGTTCGGCCAGCCGCCGCTGTAGATCGTCGAGTGCTTCGGCATAGCGCTGTGGATCATCAAGGATGGACTGCGCGAAGGCGTGACAGAAGAAACCTAAGCCAGCATCCAGCGAAACAGCTTTGCGGATCATCGGCTCCAGCCATTGGTGCTGCATGTGATCGCGCACGCTCACATCGGGATGCGCCAGGCCCAGCGTGCTGTACGTCCCATGACCGGAAAAGAGATTGACGACGCGCACACCCGTCTTCGCGGAAGCGTCGTGCACCGCCTCCAGCCAGCGCTGCTGCGCATCCGCTGGCGTGTACATGGGATCATTTTCATTGTCGGCGCTCGCCTCAATGCAGGTGATCCCGGCATCGCGGGCGATCTGCATCCATTCGAGCGGGTGCGTCCAGCGCTTGGCGGCGAAACAATTGTCGATGGCGAGGTGAATTCGTGGTTGCATCAATCTGGTGCCCTAAACCCTTAACCTAATCCTTAACCTAAATTGCTTACCTCAACAGGGGCGAACGTAATCCATGACCAACACACGTGTCGGTTGCGCAAACTGTCCAGCGAGCAGCTCGATCTCGGACGACAACGCAAGCTCGACGGCTTCTGGTGGGAAGTAGCGCAAAAACTGCTCAATCCACAGAATGTTGTGCGGCTTGTAGGTCAGCGTCTGGAAGTGCATGGGCACAACCAATCGAGGCCGCGCGCGGTCGATGACGACCTTGAGATCGTCGAGTTCAATCGTGGGGTGGCCGCCCGTCAGCGCGAGCAGCACATCGACATCCTGGAAAAACGCGACCTGCGCGTCGCTGAGCGGGTTGCCGACATCGCCCATGTGCCCGATGCTCACCCCATCGACCTCAAAGCGGTACATCCCATTCTGATCGGGGTCGTGATAGCGGTGGTTGAGGGCTTCCATCGCTTCGATGGCGTGAAATGTGATGCCGTTCTCGGTGCGCGGCGCGCCAGAGCGTGCCAATTCCAGCGCGTTGATCACGGTGGGATTGCCGGGGATGAGATCGGCGCGGCAGTGATAACTGTCGTTATCCGAAGAGGTGATCACGACAGTTGGTTTGGCCTGAATCGGGGGGTACCCGGCGGTTTCAGGTGTGTACGGGTCGGTGATGATCATCGTGCCATCGGCAGCAGTGATGCCGAACGCTGCGTGCCCATACCATGTGAGCTTCATGCGCGAAACCCTTTCGAGCGCGACCGTCTTGTCGATCCATGCCAACCTAAGTTAGATCGTTTTGATCAACCGTGCCATAGATCCATCGGCCAGACAATCATGCCATACAGGGCGCTCCGTGGATTCATGCTGGATTCATCAAGCGGCTGTAAGCTTATATGCAATCGCTTTGTGATACATCAACCGGCTCAGGGAGTGAAAGCGAACCGATGGACTTGAGTACAACTGTGCTGCTGACGGTGATCATTGGCAGCATGTTCCTTTTCATTCAGCGCGCTGAACCCAAGCGGCGCTTGCTCGTGGCGGTGATCACGTTGCTCGTGGGGGTGTTGGTGCGGAATTACACTTTCTACCGCGATGTCCACACCGAAGCGTGGGTCGCGTTAGGGGCCGCGCTGCTTCTCAATTTTCTCTTTTGGCTGCTGATCGGTCGTTACAACCCCGTCAGCAGCAGCGACGAGATCCAAGTGATCGGCATGGATGACTGACATCCGCCACAGATCAAAAAGCCCGCCGCTGCGACAACCAACGGCGGGCTGATTTGCTACCCGGCTCGTTTGACGCTACCCGATGATGTTGAGCGGGATCACGCCTTCGGATTGCAGCATCACCACGCTGATGCGGGCGGCGACGGTTTCGGCGAGCTGCTGGAAAGCCTGCCCCGCGGACGTTTCCGGCGCGCTGACCACAATCGGGCGACCATAATCGCCGCCCTTGCGTACTTCAGCATCCAGCGGGATGCGCCCCAAGAACGGCACATCGCGCTCAGCGGCCAGCTTCTCGCCACCGCCAGAGCCAAAGAAATCCCCAGCCATATTTTCGACGATTCCCAGCACGGGCACATTGAGCGTCTCGAACATCGCCGCGCTGCGCAGCGCATCACCGACAGCGACATCCTGCGGCTGCGTCACGATGATCGCGCCCGTCAGCGGGAACGACTGCGCCAGCGAGAGCGGGGCATCGCCGGTGCCCGGCGGCAGATCAACGATCATGTAGTCGAGTTCGCCCCACTTCACATCGATGAAAAACTGACGAATCGCGCTGTGGAGCATCGGGCCACGCATGATCATCGGCTTATTGGGATCGGTCAGGAAGCCTGTGCTCATGATCTTGACGCCGTAAGCCTCAATCGGCACCATCTTGTCGTCTTCAACCTTCGGGCGTCCGTAGCCGACACCCGTCATCGTCGGCAGGTTGGGGTTGAGGATGTCCGCATCGATCAGGCCGACGCGCGCGCCCGCTTCGGCCAACGCCACCGCCAGATTGGTCGAGACGGTGCTCTTGCCGACGCCCCCCTTACCACTGCCAACCGCGACAATGCTGCGGATCGGCACATCCAGCCGCCCGTGAATCTTGCGGTCGGTGGGCACCTGCGAATCCCAGCGGATATTCAGTTTGTTGATTCCGGGCACCGTGCCGATCACGGCAGCGTCGCAGCGCTCTACAAACACATCCTTCAGCGGGCAGGCCGGGGTCGTCAGCACAATCGTGAAGTTGGCGGTATCGCCCTCCACCGTGAGGTCACGCACCATGTTCAGCGACACAATGTCGCGGTGAAGTTCAGGCTCAATGACGGTGCCCAGCGCCGTCATGATCTGGCTGTTGATGTCACTCATCGAACTCTCCAATGCGAATCATTTCTCACAACACTCTTCGAGAATAAGTATAACCCACATCATAACAAACCGTCAGTGACATTTGTCGCGTCCGCATGAAGCCAGATCAATCGAACACGTAGCGCTGCGCCACCCGCCAATAGCGCGAAAACCGCTTGAGATCGATGGGGCCGTCGTAGTCGAGAAACGGCTCAACGGCTAACACTTCGACGGGTAATTCGCGCCGGATTGCCTTGCAGATTTGGCGGAAGCGTGGGCTGGGGCTTTCCGTTGTCACCACGCGGACGGCGTCATGTTCGCGCGCGAATGCGATCACCGCCTCGGCGACGGTGCCACGCCGAATCGCCACCGGGAGTTCGAGCAGCGCTTCATCGAACCCTCTTTGCTGGAAACCACCCGTCTTTAGCGGGTGGAGGAAAGCATGGTTGGCGCGTGTAGCTACCACCGTGCATCGGACAACAGATCGGGCGCGGTGTGCTAC
>JAADYY010000657.1 GCA_010092805.1 Chloroflexota bacterium
GCCACGACCAAATCGCCGTCCAGCACGCCGATGATCTGACCAGCGTGGACGGTGAACGTATCGAGCGTGGCATCGTGGATGGCCGTCGTGATCTGGGCGGTGGTCACATCGCCCAGCGCCTCAGTCATCGCCGCTGCCATCTGATCCAGTTCACAAGGTGTGCCCGTCCCACGCAGGTTGGCATACTCCACCATCGCGCTGATCCCTTGAGGCACCGAACGGCTGGGCACCACCGCAATCTGCTTATCGGTGATCAGGCTGGCGACTTGCTGCGCGGCCATCAGGATGTTCTTGTTGTTCGGCAGCAGGATGATTTCCGTGTTGGGCAGCGATTCGATGGCTTCCAGAAAATCACCCGTGCTGGGGTTCATCGTTTGGCCGCCGGGGATCACATGCGCCGCGCCAAACTGCTCAGTGAACACGGAATGCATCCCAGCCCCATCGGCCACCGCGATCACGGCGATCCCCTCGACGACACGCGCAGATTCCGGTGCGCCGGGGGCATTGGCCCAGCGTGTCTGAAGCTGCTGCTGATACTGCGCCTGCATATTTTCGACGACCACATCGTCAATCTCGGCACCCAGGTTGATGGCGTAGCTGAGCGGGACGCCGGGGTCGTGGACATGAACATGCACCTTGATCACGTCTGGCGAACCGACGACCAACGCCGAATCGCCCATATCTGTGATGGCGGCGCGCACCGTCGGCACATCGAGCTTCGCGCCGCGCATCAAGAATTGCACATCGTAGCCGTACCCCATTGCTTCGGTCGGTTCCAGCTTGGATTCCCACTGCCGCTCCTGCACGGGGGCTTGGGTCACGGTGAGATCTCTGCCGCACAGCGCGCGCAGCATCCCCTCAAAAATGTACACCAGCCCCTGCCCGCCTGAATCGACGACGCCCGCCTGCTTCAGCAGCGGCAGTTGTTCCGGGGTGCGCAGCAGCGCTGCCCGCCCCGCCGCGATCATCCGCCGCAGCAGCACAAACAGACTCGGCTCCCGCTGGTGACGTTGATCGAGGCTGCGCTTCATCGCAGCAGCAATCGACAAGATGGTGCCTTCGACAGGTACAGCGACCGCCGCATAAGCACTCTTGACGGCAGCTTGCGCGGCCCGCACCAACAGCGTTGCGTCGAGGTGCGCGTGATCAGCGAGGGCCTGTGCGATGCCCGCCCAGATTTGCGACAAGATCACGCCGGAGTTGCCACGCGCGCCCAACAGCGCGCCATCGGCAAATGCGGCGCTGACTTTGCCGATGTGAGCGTCGTCGTCGTTGGCAATGGCGGCATACGCATGACGCATCGTCAGCGTCATGTTCGTGCCGGTATCGCCGTCGGGTACGGGGAAGACATTGAGCGCATTGACCGCCACCTGATTTTGCTCAAGCCAGGCTGTGCCCGCTGCAAGCAGCTTTTTGAGCCTGTGCCCGTCAATCACGAAGTGATTAGTCCCCATGTGCAAAGTCATACTCATCGATTATTCCCGAATCCATCATTACCGTTAAATTTGTAGTCCATCTGTAGTCCATAATAGAACGCACTTATTTTCGCCGCCGGTTGGGCAACGATCCCGTTTCTATTAACCCCTGATCGGCACATTGGTTGTGCCGCCGCCAGTGGGTCAGGCCGACGGCTGATTGGCAATAACCTGCCGCAGCCGGTCCATGCCCTCTTGCACGCTGAATTTCGCGCTGTACACAGCACTGCCCACCACCAGCACATTCGCCCCGGCGTGTAGGACATCCGCTGCCGTCTCGACATTGATACCACCGTCAACCGCGATATCGATCTCACGACCGCTTGCAGTGATCATAGCGCGAAGCTGCCCGATCTTTGCTAAAGTTTCTGGGAGAAAACGCTGACCACCAAAACCGGGGTTAACCGTCATCACCAGCACCACATCCAGCAGATGCAGCACTTCGCTCACCAGACTCGCGGGGGTGTGCGGGTTGATCGCCAGTCCAGCGCCACAGCCCAGGTCGCGGATGGCCGCGAGCGTGCGGTGCAAGTTCGGGCACGCTTCCAGATGGACGCTGATGCGGCTTGAGCCAGCCTCCGCAAATGCCGGCAGCAAATGATCCGGCTCAACCATCATCAGGTGGACATCCAACGGCATCTGCGTGACCCGGCGCGCCGCCTCGACCACCAACGGCCCCATTGTCAGGTTCGGGACGAAGCGCCCATCCATCACGTCCACATGGATCATGTCGGCACCCGCAGCCTCGACAGCTTGAATCTGCTCACCGAGCCGGGTGAAATCGGCGGCCAAAATCGATGGGGCGATGCGAATCGTCGCGGTCACAACGCGCTTCTCCTCGTATGACAGGCTGAGAGTGTTGGGATGCCACAGGCGATATTCTAGTTTATTGTGGTGCGAATTGCGATTGCTGGTTTGCAGCGCCGGCCTTGAATCACAGGCACAGCTAGAACATGAACGGACGATGGGTAAATCATCCAGATCCCGCAAAATCGCATGAAATCGCGCGATCCGCTGTCGATGCACCACGCCGACATCGCTATACTTAACCTATGATCGCAGAAGTTAACCCCAGGCCAAACCACCCAGTGTCCC
>JAADYY010000658.1 GCA_010092805.1 Chloroflexota bacterium
AGGATCACGTGTGTGCCGTTACGCGGCATCAATGATTCTGTAATTCTCAGCAGGTCTACCCTTTTACTCCGCAGAATTAATGGGAGCCGACCGCATCGGCTCCCATCGCAACCCTCCCTTCAGTTGAAATTCATAAACTATTTAATTATTATCATTGTTTTTTACGAAAATCGTCGTAGACTTAAAGTGCTAATGGAGCTATCCAGCATCGCCATCGACTAGGAGCACACCCCCTCATGGCACTGTTTGAGCACGTTCAGGAGCCAGCGGTTTCACCCCGTCCGGAAGTTTGGGCACATGTCAGTGATGAGGATTGGAACAGTTGGCGTTGGCAACTCGCCAATCGTTTGAATTCTGTCGACGATCTCGCGCGGATCATCAATTTGACACCTGAAGAAATCGAGGGGTTGCAAGCGCAGGATATGTTCCGCGTCGACATTACCCCCTACTTCGCCAGCCTGCTCGATCCAAACGATCCCTACTGCCCCATTCGCCGTCAGGTGCTGCCGCTGGGGCGCGAAAAGCAGGCGTTCACAGGCATGATGGAAGACAGCCTGGCCGAAGATCAACACAGCCCCGTCCCTGGGCTGGTGCATCGCTACCCCGACCGTGTGCTGATGCTGCTCACGACGCAGTGCGCCAGCTACTGCCGCTACTGCACGCGCAGCCGCATCGTCGGCGATCCGGGCGTGACATTCAGCAAAGCAGAATTCGAGCAGCAGCTCGATTATCTGCGGCAGACACCGCAGGTGCGCGACGTACTGCTCAGCGGCGGCGATCCGTTGGCGGTCGCGCCACGCATCCTCGAATATATCCTGTCGAGTTTACGCGCCATTGATCACATCGAGATCATCCGAATTGGTTCACGGGTGCCGGTTTTCCTGCCACAGCGCGTCACACCGGAACTGGTCGAGATGCTGCGCCAGTATCACCCACTGTGGATGAATGTCCACATCAATCACGCGAAAGAGATCACCCCGGAGCTGAGCCAGGCATTGGCGCGGCTCGCGGATGCCGGGCTGCCGCTGGGCAACCAGAGCGTGCTGCTCGCTGGTGTCAACGACAGCGTGGATATACAGACCGAATTGTCGCACAAACTCGTGCGCAACCGCGTGCGCCCCTACTACCTGTACCAGTGCGATCTGGTGGAAGGCTCCGGGCATTTCCGCACGACCATCGCCAAAGGCATCGAGATCATCGAGGGGATGCGCGGGCACACCAGCGGCTACGCGATTCCGACGTATGTCGTTGATGCACCCGGCGGCGGCGGCAAAGTGCCCGTTGGGCCACAGTACATCATCAGCCAAGCGCCCGGCAAAGTGGTGCTGCGTAACTACGAAGGCTTCATCAGCACCTACATCGAGCCAGATGACTACGATCCGCACATGATTGAACATCTGGATCGTCAGGTGAGCAAACCCCGCGAGGAACCCGGCCAGCGCGGTGTGAGCGGCTTGCTGCGTGGCGAAGCCCTGACAATCAAGCCAGCGGGCTTTGATGACGCGCACCGCCGCCGCACGGAAAAGCATCGCCTGAACCTCGATACGGCGAAATGGCAGCCGCACGGTATCGGTCTGGTGAATCCGAGCATCACGGATACGGGTATGTACGGCAAAGTTGACGCCAACGTCAGCGAGGCATAACCCCATGCGCATCGCGGTGCTCGCCAATCTCAAAATCAACGCCCCTACGTGGGACGGAATGCCTGCGGATCAATGGGACGACCTCGACGACGAAGCCACGATCAACAGTTTGGTCGTGGCGCTGGAGCAGCATGGTCACGCAGCCACCTTCTTCGAGGCCAGCATTCTGCCGCCGTTCAGTCTCGTTGAGCGTCTGCTGGCCTTTCAGCCGGATTTGTGTTTCAACATTGCGGAAAGCCACAGCGGCGACGGGCGCGAGGCCCAGATTCCGGCCCTGCTGGAAATGCTGCGCATCCCCTACACGGGGAGTCAGGTCATGACGCTGGCGCTGACCCTTGACAAGCCAATGACCAAACGCATTCTGCATAATCACGAGTTGCCAACGCCGGAGTTTCAGGTCTTCGAACGCGCCGACGAACCCATCGATCTCGATCTGGTGGACGCGAACGGTGACCTGCGCTTCCCGATGTTTGTCAAGCCCAGCCGCGAGGGCACGAGCATGGGGGTCAGCGCCCGCAGCATCGTTCAGACTGTTGCGGAACTGCGCGAGCGGGTGGCCGAGCAGCTCGCCCGCTACAGCCAGCCCATCCTCTGCGAGCGGTACATCAAGGGCCGCGAAGTCACCGTTGGGATGCTGGGTAACTTACGCCCAAACGCTGCACGCCGCCTCAATGATCAGGTGGCGTATGATCTCCCGCCGGAGACTCTGACATTTCTGCCCACATTGGAGGTCGATACCCAAGCGCACGCCGCCACCGAAGCTGATCTGTACACCAGCCGCATGAAGACAGAGATGGTTGAGGAATTTAAGTACATCTGCCCCGCGCCGATCAGCGCAGCGTTAGAGCGGCAGCTGCAATTGATCGCGGGGGCAGTGTTCAAAGTGACGGGATGCAAGGATGTGGCTCGCGTCGATTTCCGGCTTGATGAATCCGCCGGTTATGCGCCCTATGTACTCGAGATCAACCCGCTGCCCGGCTTGACGCCGGGGTTCAGCGATTTGTGCGTGCAAGCCGAAGTCGCAGGCTGGCGCTATGACCAACTGATCAACGCGATTGTCGAGCACGCGGCGCGCCGCTGTGGGCTAACGGCGGCCACCGATGACGCAAAGGTCGATCAAGCGGCCTTGTAGATTCGCGTGCCTTACAGACGCCGTCCCAATAAGCCACGGCGCGGCTTCGGTGACAGGGAGGCGCGCAAAGCATCGATCACTTCGGCGGGTGGGTTGTGCGGCGGTGGGTGGCCTTCGAGAAAGTGCTCAAATGTTTGGGCGACGCCGTCATCGAACATCGGCCCTTCGGGACGTTCGACCCAACTCGACCAGATCAGCTTGCGGGTGCGCTGGAAAGCGCGGACGCTGTAGCCGCGCGCGCCAAACTGCCATTCCCAGGTAGACTCGCCGGTGCGTTTGAACGACTCAGTCATGGGCACGCCACACAACTATGCTTTGTCGGCGCGCTGCCGCATACTGCGCGCTTCGCTGGTCAGCCGCTCGAAGAAATCCGTTTCGGTGATCTCGCTGACCTGCTGACTGACCTTGCCCTTGTCGATCTGAATTTCCAGCTTTTGAATGCGGTTGAGCGCTTCGTCTAGATCATTCCGCACCTGGCTGAAGCGGCGCGCATTCTCAATGGCGATGGCGGCCTGCGTCCCGAAGGCCGTGAGCAAAGGCACCGACTCCTGACGGAAAATCGCCTGGTTCATGCGGTTGTCGGCGTAAAGCACCCCCACCGCTTCGCCCTGCACAATCAGCGGAATACACAGAATCGAACGCAGTTGATTGTTCACCACACTGAGCACATTCTGGAAGCGATCATCGGATTGGGCGTTGGTCGTGATGATCGGGCGGCCTTCGCGCAGCGTGGTTGTCACGATGCTGCGGCTGAAGATGGCGTCATCGTCCGACAACGATTCACGATCCCAATTACGCGCCACCGCAATATCCAGTTCGCCCGTCAGTTTTTCGCGCAGCATCAAGTAGGCGCGTTCGGCACCTGCGAACTTGATGACCGTATCCATCACTTGGTCGAGCACCTGCTCCAGCTCCAGCGTCGAGGTGATCAGCGCAAAGGTGTCCAGCAGTTCCTCGAGCTGGTCGAGATGCGCGCTCATGCCGCGCGTCTGCTGCTGCGCTTCGCTCAGGTGTTGATGCAGATTGCGCGCCATCGTTACCAAATCAACGGACACCTGAAAGCCGTTGTCCTTCAGCAAATCCACCAGGCGATCAAGCACCCGTTCCAAATGCACGGTTTCGTTCATTGCATTGTCAAGGGCAACCGTCACGTTAATTTCGGGCGTTGCGTTATCTGCGCTTTGGTTATCAGACATGGGTGATTTTATCCATGATTGAGAACGACTACTCAACGAATGAGTAGCAAATATTATAGACCATCTTGCAGAATTCAACAGCGGCAGCTTGCTCCGGGTGTATTCGGATTCTGGGGCAAGCAAGGCACGCGGCCCTCACGCTCAATCCCGCTCTAGAAGCCACCGGCGACCGGGTCTGCGGCACTGGGCGAGGAACTTCCACCCGTGTTGCGCTCCCCTGCGCACAGCGCCAGCGGTCGCCGGTGGCGTTTGGAGCAGGGGCCGGGGAATGCGCGCCAAACAGCCAGCCGATCCATTCGCCCCCATTTCCGAATGCCCCCCTTGCTCCACCATCAGCCAGGTTCGTCAGCCAGAATAGCGATTCGGTTTTCAATGAGGTAGCCGCTGCCACCGCCCGCGCCGTTGACCTGCACCGGCAGCCGTATCTCTGTCGCCAGATCATACAGCCCGATCACAAGTTCATAGCCCGCCCCCACCGGCGCAACGCCGTCCGGCAGCGTGATAACCCGCTCATCAATGATGTATTCGCCCGGTTCCCACAAATGGGTCGCGTAGTAACCGTGTTGGCTGGGTGCAGCGGGGCCGTCCCAATTGGCGATCAAAGCGCCGTTGGTGTCCAGCAAATGTACAAAGGTCGTGTAATCGCCTGGGGTGGGCGCTAGCACCTCCCACATGATCTTGAAGACGACGCGCCGCCCCGGCCATAAGTCCAGCCCGCCAATGTCATGCCCCAGGTAGCGCGCAAACCCGCCGATGATCACATCGTCCGGCGCAGGTGCATTCGGCGTGGGCGGCGTGAAGCGATTTTCCAGATGCAGTTCGTACACGTCGTAGCGGAAAATGCCGTCATCCAGCCCCCACGCCCGCCGCATGATGTCCGTCCGCCCCAGTGCGTTGAGCAGTTGATTGGTTTGCGGCGGCCTTTCGGCATAGGCACCGCCTGTCTCTGGTGCACCATACACAAAATAAACCGCATCGCTGATCGCGGAAAGCTGTGTTGGCGTCTCGTTGACGCGGATAGTCTGCAGCGGAAAGAAAAACGGTAGCCGCAGAATCCCCGGCGCACTGACAATCAGAGATGCGCCGGGATGATCATCAAGATACACTTGCAACCCATCCACAACGTTCAGCAGTGCCTGATTGCCAGAGCGCTGCCGCGCGAGGTCGTTGGGGTAATCATCGGTCAGCAGATACGTCCAGCCCGTGTTGGGGTCGTAAATGGCGGCAGCAATCCCCGGCAATCCGATCAGCACCAAAGCGACGAGATAAGCAGCACGACGCGAAACCGACCACGATTTCACCCGCGCCGCCGTGATCCAGTGGCCCAGCACGACCGCCGTTGGCAGCAGCAGCAGCGGCACAATCGCAAACGATAGACGGTAATGGTAGCTGTACGAATAAAACCATGTGACGAAATACGGCAGCGCCAGCAGCAGCGCCCAGCCGACCTTCGCAACGGTCGGGCTGATCGTCGGCGCGAAGCGCAGCAGCGTGCGTGTGAGCAGCGCCGCGCCCGCTGCCAGCGCCAGCCACTCGAAAAGTCCCATTCGCGCTGGGATCAGGCTTGGCAGCAGCCGCGACAGCAGCGACGGCAGCAGCCCAGCCAGCACCAACCCCACCCCGATCAGCGTGGGCCGGATGGGTGGGCGCGGGCGGATTGGCCCCAAGTACAGGTAAGCGAGCAGCGTCAGCAGCGCCAGCAGCGGCCACCCGAATTCCGCGCCGCTGCGTGCGGCGAGCGTCAGCCAGAAGCCGCCCGGAAACTCGATGATCGGGTGGCCGAGCGCCAGATTACGCAGATACCACGCCGCCCCCAACGGAATTGACGCCAGCCCGGTCAAGATCGCCAATTCCAACCGCATTGACCATTCGCGCAGATCAAAGCGTGCGCGCACAAGATCAACGGCAACCAGCAGCAGCACGCCCCAGATGAACGCGCCCATCGTCGGCTTAGTCCACATGCCGACCCCCAGCAGCAGCCCCGCGATCAGGGCGGAGCGCCGTCGGAGCGCCCGTGTCTGATCGTCACCTATCCACGCACGCAGGAAGAACGCCGCCGTCAGCGTGAACAGAAACGCGAGGGGGATCTCAAGATCGCCAGCGCGCGCCCACTCGCCTACATGCGGGTAGAGCGCCCACAACCCCGCCGCAATGATCCCGACCCGTCGGTTGAAGAGCCGCGCGCCCAGAACATACGTCGCCAGCAGCGCGCCGAGGTGGAGCAGCGGCAGGATCGCCCGTGCCGCATGATCATCGATGCCGCCGAGCAAGATCTGCGCATAGGTGAATTGCAGTGGCAAAAATTGCGGGTAATAGCCGATGGTCTCCGGGATTGTGCCGAGCAGCGTGTACAACCGCCCCTCATAGCCATAGACCCACAAAGCGTCGTAGGCGGTGAACGGCCACCACGCGGTCACGACCCAGCGCACGATCAGGGCCACCCCGATCAACACAATCAGCAGAATCTCGTCGGCAGCCAGCGGCTCACGCGCAGGTGGCACTTCACCGCCTTTGAGACGACGTTTGCGCCAAACGATGATCAACCCGACCAGCGACAGCAGCGCCGTCCCCACCAGAATCGAACCGGGTTGCAGCGGCTGGTCAAACAATACAAGGGTGAACATCCATGCGGTCAGCAGCGCCGGGCCAAATGCCAGCGCCAATGCAGCGATCTGGACGGGACGCCGCCACGCTGCGCGGGGCAGCAGCGCCAGCGCCCAGGGCACCCCCACGCCAACGATCACCCACAGAAACGCCGGTGTCGCGGTCAGCATCCCGCTCATCCAGTACGGAAACGTATACATGATCGGCTACTGACCTTCGGCGGGCGCGTTCGGGCGCAGCGCCAGAATCCGCCCGCCGCCCACACTGATATACACCCACCCCTCCGGGCTGGCAGCGACATCATACGGGCGGTGCGGCCACACGCCGCTGCCCCGGTAATTGATCTCAGCCAGCGTGAATTCCGGTGGCCGGGGTTCCGGCCATGCAGGCAGGATCGGGCGGTAACGCGCCGCACCCGTCGCCGAATCGACCGTCACGGCGACCACAACATACCCACGCAGATCGCGCGTGTTGTACGATCCGCCAAGCGCGACCAGCAGCGCGCCATCTAATGCCGGGATCGCGTCGCTGCGATAGCCCGTGATTCCCAGCGGCGTACTCCCGGTCGGGAAGGTCAGGGTCGGCGCGGCAGCTTCTGCGCAGTCCATCCCCGGCAAATGCTGGTGGTTGCCCGCGCCGAGGCAGTACGGCCACCCGAAGTGGGCATCCGGCGTCACCCGGTTCAATTCGTCCAGATCTGCTTGATCATCGTCGCTATTTCGGGCCGGCGGTGCGCTGTCCACCACCCACAGCGCGCCATTGTGCCACGCGAGATCGGCGGGCTGACGCAGCCCAGCGGCAAGCACTCGGCGATCTGTGCCATCGAGCGCAAAGCTGAGGATCGTTCCCCGTTCCGAGTCTTCCGGGGTACAGGCAGCGCACGGCGCACCAACCCCAACGTAAATCCGAGCATCAGTCTGCTCAAGCGGCCCCACAGCGATCCCACCCGTCCAGAAGCCACCGCCCACCGGCAAATCATCGACCAGTACCGTAAGATCGCCGCCGCTCAAACGGTAGATGTGCGCTCCCCCAGCGATATAGAGCGCACCGTTGTGCACGGTGAGCGCGTTGGGCAGTGTCAGCCCATCCGCAGCGATGCGCGGCGTTTCTGGCAAGCCGTCGCCGTCCGCATCATCCAGCGCGATGATCTGCCCGGCCAACGGTCGCGCGGCGTACAAGGTACCTTCCGCTGCCACCGCCAACGCAGTGAATGCCAACTCGCCCGCACTCGGATCATCGATCACCGCTTCCAGGCACGGCATATCTGGGCTGATCCAGGGCTGGGATAGGGTCGTGGCGCGCCAGAAGCACGGCACCATGAGATCTTGCCCGTGCGCCCCGCTGAAACTCAACACGAGCGCACAAGCGATGAAAACCAGTCGCAGCATTCGCACCTTTTATTCCTGACAATGCTCCAATCGAGCGCTAAAATCATACCCTTGACACGAATTCACGCCAAAGGGTGGATGATCAATGGACACACCTATCCGAATTGCGCTGGCAGGTGCCGGTGTCTTCGCCCGTGACGCGCATCTACCCGCGTTGACCGCGCTCGCCGACCGCTTCACCATCGCCGCCGTCTACAGCCGCACACAAGCCTCAGCAGAGCGCCTCGCAGCGCAACTCGCCGATCCCGTCACGATCTACACGGATTTCGCCGCGCTGTTGGCGCATGACAACCTCGACGCCGTCGATATTCTCCTGCCCATCGAGCAACTGCCCGCAGCCGTCGAAGCCGCGCTGGCTGCCGGGAAGCACGTTGTCAGCGAAAAGCCCATCGCCCCGGATCTCGCCAGCGGACGGCGGCTGCTGGAGATCGCCACCCGCCACCCTGATCAAGTGTGGATGGTGGCGGAAAACTGGCGCTATGAAACCGCGTTCCTCCGTGCCGCCGAGATCATCCGCAGCGGTACGCTAGGCAATCTGGCGGCGTGCCACTGGGCGGTCTACATCCCGCTGACACCAGACAACAAATACTATCAAACGCCCTGGCGGCGCACCGGAACGTTCCCCGGCGGATTCATCCTCGATGGCGGTGTGCATCAAATCGCGGCGCTGCGGCTGGTGCTTGGCGAGATCACGGCGGTGAGCGCGCAGACCCAACTGATGCGCCCGGATTTGCCGCCGGCGGACACACTGGCCGCTGTACTTGAATTCGAGCGAGGGATCATCGGTTCGCTGACCATGACCTTTGCGGCAGGCGCTCCCTGGGCAGCGCCGCTGCACATCGTCGGGCTAAATGGCGCGTTTCAGGTGGATCGGGGCGAGTTGATGCTCACGACACCCGACGGCACGCAGCATGAAACCCTGCCGGACAGCCGCAGTGTCGACGCCGAACTCCGTGACTTCGCGGATGCCATCACACGCGGCCAACCGCACCGCAACACACCAGCCGCCGCCCTGCAAGATGTCGCGGTGATCGAGGCGCTGTTGCAATCCGCCGCGACCGGGCAGCGTGTCACCGTCGAACGCATCGCCAGTCAATAATCGGAGGAGCACAACATGAGCGAGCAGGTACTGGTCAGCACCGAATGGCTGGCTGCAAACCTTCAACGGCCCCATCTGCGGATTGTGGATATTCGTGGGCATGTGCTGCCCGCCAGCGCGCCACCACCGCACTACTTCAATCACCGTGCCGACTACGATCAAGCGCATATCCCCGGCGCGGTCTTCGTCGATTGGGTGCATGAGATCACCGACCCCGACGACCCGCGCCATGCGCAGGTCGCCAAGCCGGAACGTTACGCCGCGCTCATGAGCCGCATCGGTGTGGGCGATGAAACGTTTGTGGTCGCTTACGACGACGCGGGCGGGATGTTTGCGGCGCGCTTGTGGTGGAGCCTGAATTATTACGGTCATCCACGCGCAGCGGTGCTGGCGGGCGGCTGGGATCAGTGGGTTGCAGAAAATCGCCCAACCACTGCCGACATCCCAGCCATCACACCCACGCAATTTGTCCCCCGCCCTGATCAGGCGCTGATCAGGACGAGCGATCAGGTGTTGGCTGGGTTGGAATCAGATCAACGGCTGATCGACACGCGCTCCGCCGCCGAGTTCGCTGGTGAGTCGTCACGGGCAGCACGCGGCGGCCACATCCCCACCGCGATCAATCTGCCGCGTCGTGCCTTGCTCGGCGCAGATGGCCGCTTGCTCCCGGCGGAGACGCTGCGTCGGCACTTCGCTGATGCCGGGGTCGCGCCCGGTGACAATGTGGTGTTCTACTGCAACGCAGGCGTCTCCGCGAGTTTTGGATTGCTTGCCCTCCGTGCTGCTGGGATCTCAGGCGGCAGTGTGTATGACGGCTCATGGAAAGCGTGGGGCAATGACCCGGCAAAACCCATCGAATAATGAAGTAAGCGGTGTATTTG
>JAADYY010000136.1 GCA_010092805.1 Chloroflexota bacterium
CTTCTTCGTAGCCATCTCGTGCTCCTTGATAAACAGCAATGCGCTACGGCTCAGTCTTGATGATACTGGCCGCGCTGAAATGATAATCTTCATTAAAACCGTGAGATGAAGCTCATTATAGGGCAAACATCCTGTGAGAACAATTCAAGATTCATTTGTAATAATTGATGTAAGGATCATAAATTGATAGTTAAACTTTGATTAACAAATCTCACCGCGAACACGCGATCTCAAGGCAAACATCGCTTAGCATAACCTTACATTACACATTTCCACAAGCTTCATAAAACCATGCAACGCATCTAAAAGAGGCAAAATATGCATTAATCACTTTTCGAGCGGCAATTAACACGTGTTAATTGTGAGTGTCACTGACGTTAGCAACTTGCTGCAATCTACACAGTGTTTTGACTTTACAAAACTACATTCTTGTTATATCTTCTCCTTATGCCTTTATCCTAATACCAACCAATTGTAACTCAACCTATGGCGTTAGATGCTCAAATCACAGCGGATGATGGTGAGTCACTCACCGAAGATCAAATTCGGCAGACCTTGGCGAAGGGGTTAGGCAACCGCTTCGCTGGAAAAGGTGTCCTTGTCCTCATCCCAGACCATACGCGGACACTGCCGCTGCCGCAACTGTTCCGGCTGCTCACCGAGCTGCTGGCCGATACACAAAACCTGGATTTCATGGTGGCCTTGGGTACCCACCCCCCGCTAGACGAGGCAGCCCTGAATCGACTGGTGGGCATCAGCTATGGCGAGCGGCATCTCCACTATGCTGGTCATCGAATTTTCAATCACATGTGGAATGTCCCGAATGCGATTGCGACACTCAGCGAGCTTCCGCTAGAGAAGGTCAAGGAAATCGCGGGCGACTATTGGCATCCATCGTTGGGTGGCAACGTTCCGGTGCGCATCAATCGCTACGCCGTTGGTTACGATCATGTGCTCATTTGCGGCCCCACCTTCCCCCACGAAGTCGTCGGCTTTTCGGGCGGTGCCAAGTACTTATTTCCTGGCATCTCTGGCCCAGAAATGATCAACGTCACACACTGGTTGGGCGCATTGATGACGGTGCTCAATACCATCGGTATTGCAGACACCCCCGTGCGCCAATTGATCCACGAAGCAGCCGCAATGTTCCCGATACCGATCACGTTGATCAGCATGATCACAGAGGGTGATGGGCTGGCCGGCATGTTCATCGGCAAATACGAAGAGACCTTCCGTGCGGCTGCGCAGCTTTCGTCCCAACGCCAAATCGTGTGGCACGAGCAGCCTTATCAGCGTGTGTTGGCTGTCGCGCCGCCCATGTATGACGAGCTGTGGGTGGCGGCCAAAGCGATGTACAAGCTGGAGCCAGTCGTCGCCGATGGTGGCGAACTGATCATTTACGCGCCACACCTCGACACGGTCAGCCGGACGCACGGCAAGCGCATTTATGAGGTCGGTTACCATGTGCGGGATTATTTTCTGGCGCAGTGGGAGCGTTTTTCGGAGGTGCCGTTGGGCGTGTTGGCGCACAGCACACACCTCAAAGGCAGCGGCACCTTCGACAACGGTACCGAGACTCCGCGCATCCATGTGACGCTGGCCTCGCAGATTCCCGCCGACGACTGCGCTCGCCTCAATCTCGGCTACGCTGACCCAGCCCAGATCGACGTAGCGCAGTGGCAAGACCGCGAAGCCGATGGTGTGCTCTACGTGCCGAAAGCTGGCGAACAACTCTACCGCCTCGACAGCCAACGCATCTGAGGTTGAACGGCTCACGCAAACTCACAACTTGGTTGCCCAACCAACGCTGCAACGTCATAATGCAGGGGCGAAGCAAACGTGAACTGAAGTGAGATACGCATGAGTGTTGTTGGTTTAGTCGCCATTGTCCGCACAACTTTCGATGTACCATTAGCCACCGAAATCGCCGCACAGGCACGCGAGCAACTGGATGCCGCGGGGCTGACGGTGATCAGCCCAACAGATGGCGTCACTGATCTAGAGGCGGCGCAAACTGCCGCCGCTGACTTAGCAGAGACACCGCTCGATCTGCTGATCGTTTTGCAGGCCACGTTCGCCGATACCACGATGATCATGGCACTGGCCGATCAGATCGATGCGTCGTTGGCGCTGTGGGCAGTGCCGGAAGCGCATACGGGCGAACGCCTACGCCTGAACTCAATGTGCGGCGTCAACCTGGCGGCGCACGCGCTGACACGGTCTGGACGACGGTATCACGCGGTTTACGGCGCGCCTGACGATCAAGCGACGTTGGCGCAAATTGAGATGTTGGCCCGTGCTGGCGCGGTGCGACGGCGGCTGCAATCCACACGCATCGGGCGGGCTGGCCATCCACCAGCGGGCTTCCCCACCTGCGACATCGATGCCGCCGATCTCAAGCGGACGTTCGGCGTTGATGTGGTGCCCATTGACCTGGAAACGACGGTTTTCGCTGAGGCCCGTTCGACCGACCCCGCTGCTGTCGCCGCTGCGGTAAACGATCTACAAACACGGGTCAGCGACCTCGACTCCGTAGACGCAGAAGCGACTCAGGGCACATTGAGCGTCTATCTTACGCTCAAACAGATCGCCGAACGGGAGGATTTGGACGGGCTGGCGGTGCGCTGCTGGCCAGAATTCTTCACCGAATTGGGGTGTGCGGCCTGCGGCGCATCGTCGCTGCTGAGTGACGATCTGCTGCCGTCCACCTGTGAGGCCGATGTCGGCAGCGCCCTCACCAACCTGATGCTGCAATGGCTCAGCGCTGTCCCGGCCTTTGACACCGACGTTGTTTCGCTGGATACTGAACACGATGCGTTAGTGCTGTGGCATTGCGGCAAAGCCCCGCTGTCTATGGCAAATCCGGCGCCGCCCCCTGGCGTGACCATCCACTCAAATCGCAAGCGCCCGCTGTTGATGGCGTTCGCGCTGAAGCCGGGCCGCGTGACGGTCGCGCGCATCAGCCAGGCGACGGGCAGCTTTCGCCTTGTGATCGGCAGTGGAGAGATCGTGGAGGCACCTGCGCCGTTTTCCGGGACGGCAGGCCTGCTGCGCTTCGACCGCCCTGCGCACGAAGTGCTCGCTACCATTCTGGGCGAAGGGTTGGAGCACCACCTGTCAATCACGTATGGGGATCACACGTCAGCCTTGTTGGCGTTGGCTCAGATGTTGAATTTACCAGTGTTACGTTTATAATCTTCGTACAGAGACGTGTGCGCAGCCAAACATGCAAATTGACCGAATAAGAATCCGCTGGATCGCTGCGTCACTACTCTGACCGTCCATGTTTCATTTTTTAGGAGACTATCTGTGAAAAAATTTAACCTCTTGATCCTGGTGGCTTTGCTGCTGAGTATCGCCGTTGTGCCCGTGCTGGCACAGGATGAAGTCACCGAACTGCGCATCACCTGGTACGACGATGGCAATGAAGGTGCTGTCCTGCGTGATCTGCTCGATCAGTTCGAAGCGGAAAACACGGACATTCGTGTGGTGATGGATACTGTTGCTTACAACGTCGTGTTGGAACAGCTCCCGATTCAGGTCGAAGCGGGTGAAGCGCCGGATATGGGCCGCATCACCGACCTGCCGCGTATGGCGGGTCAGTATCTCGATCTGCGCCCGTATATCGAAGATCCCGCCTACTGGGAAGAAAACTTCCCGGCAGATGTCTTCAACTCGCTGCGCGCTGGTGCGGACGACGAGGGGATCTATGGCTTCCCGACCCAGTTCACCGTGACTGGCCCATTCATCAACCGCACGCTCTTCGAGCAGGCCGGGATCGAAGTCCCCAGTGATACCAGCGATGCGGTGACCTGGGAAGAGTGGACTGAAGTGGCAGTTCAGGTTGCCGAAGCGACCGGCACCGAATTCGCCATCGCTATGGATCGCAGCGGCCACCGTTTCGCTGGCCCGGCCATCAGCCAGGGTGCCATCTACTTCGATGAAGACGGCGAAGTGGTCATCGATACCGAGGGCTTCCGCGACATGGCCGACATTCTGATCAGTTGGCACGCAGACGCCATCACCCCGGCGGAAGTCTGGGTGGGTGCGGGGGGCAGCTACGCCGCCGCCGCCGATTTCTTCATCAACGGCCAACTGGTCGTGTACATGGCAGGTAGCTGGCAAGTCGCGCGCTTCAGCAACGATATTGCCGACGCCTTCGATTGGGAAGCCGTCCCGAACCCGAGCGGCCCCGGCGGCAGCACCGGGATGCCCGGTGGCGCGGCGCTGGTTGCCTTCGAAACCGAAGCGGGTGCGGCCAATCCGGAACGCTACGCCGCTGTCGGTCGCGTGATGGACTTCCTGGCCCGCGAAGACATCCAGCGCGAATTCGCAGCCCGCACCCTGTTCATCCCCGGCCATTTGAACCTGGGTGAGGTGCCCTACGAAACTGATCTGCCGGCTGCCCAGCAAGCGCTGGCGACCTTCACCGCCGAGATTCCCAAGTTCGACACGCAGGCTTACCTGTTGCAGTACAGCCCGATTGTCTTCGCCATCAACAACCCTGTCCGTGACCGCCTGACGCAAGTGATCACCGGCGAACTGACACTCGATCAGGCCATCGAGCGCATCGAGCAGGATGTGGCGGACGCAATTGCTGCTGAAGGCGCTTGATCTGCGCTCCTAAACCAGCACATCACTGCAACTCAATTACGGGCGTTCCTCAGTGAACGCCCGTTTCTTTCATAGATCGTTTTCCCAGGCGCTCGCGCGCTTCCACCAAAGAAAATTCGATATAGTTATCAGAAAGTATTGTTTTTATGGATACTGCCGTTTCTACATCAGAGCAGCTACGTTCCAGGGGATCGCTGTTCCGGCCTGTCATTGGGCTGTGGAGCCGTTTCCTCAACTTAATCCTCGATCTGGTCGATACACTGATGGCGCCGATTCAGCGCAGGCTAGGCGTGCAGCGAATGGCCTACGTCTTTGTGCTGCCCAATCTGCTCATCTTTGGGATCTTTATCCTGTTCCCCATGCTGCTGAATTTCTACTACGCGTTCACAGGCGGCACGGCGCTGTTCCCCGAAGATCGGCCCTTTGTCGGCACGGCCAATCTGAGCGCCATTTTCACGTGCGATAACTTCCTTGAGCCAAACTCGTGCCGCGAAGATCTCTTCTGGCGCGCGGCCTTCAACACGGCGGGCTATGTCGTCTTTGAAGTTGGCCTGGTGATTGTGGTGTCGCTGGCGGTCGCCATTGTCCTCAACCGCAAGATCATCGCGCGCGGCTTTTTCCGCAGCGTATTTTTCTATCCGGTGCTGCTTTCACCCGTCGTCGTCGCGCTGATTTGGAAGTGGATTCTCCAGCGTGACGGGCTGCTCAATGCGTTCATCGTTGGGTTGGGCGGCGAGCCGATCAACTTCTTGATCAGCTCGGATTGGGCGCGGGTGTGGGTCATCCTCATCAGTGTGTGGTCGCAGATGGGCTTTTACACGCTGATTCTGCTGGCAGGGCTTCAGGCGATCCCGCGAGAACTCTACGAAGCCGCAGACATCGACGGCGCAAATGGAGTCGCATCATTCCGGTTTGTGACGCTGCCGCTGCTGATGCCAACGATGTTGGTGGTGCTCGTGCTCTCGCTCATCCGTGCGGTGCAGGTGTTTGATCAGGTTTTTGCGTTCACAGGCGGTGGGCCGGGCACCTCAACGCTGTACATGGTGCAGTACATCTACAACACGGCGTTCTCAAACCAAACCAGAGAATACGGCCTGGCGGCGGCGGCGTCATTGTTGTTGGCCGCTGTGCTGTTCATCTTTACGCTCATCAATTTGCGGTTGGGCGGCGCGGGCCGCGTCAACAACTAACGGGGTGAGATAGATACGGAAAGGATCTGCACATTATGCGCACAGTTTCAAGCTTTCTCACCCGCACGCGCGGCGGCAATCGCCTGGACATCGCCGACATCCTGACTTACCTGCTGCTGACCATCGGCACCATTGTCATGTTTGGCCCGGTGATCTGGCTGGTGTTGTCGTCGTTCAAAGACACCGCCGATCTGGTTCGGTTCCCACCACGTCTGCTGCCCTACCGTCAGGAAACTGTCGAGGTCGCGGGCTACGACGAGCCGCTGCCGCTGTTTGAGGTCACGTTAGAAGATGGCAGCACCCGCCCCCTGGCGCAGGTCCGGCGTATCGGCATCGAAGCGCAGATGGTCGATCCCGAAGCGCCGGACGAGATCATCCGCGTCAACATTGATGCGCGTCAACCGGTCGAGTCAGTGTACTTCGGCTTGGATAATTACATCGAAGGGATCGAGCGCTTCGACTTTTTAACGTACCTGCGCAACAGCGTCGTCGTGACCGCCGCCGCTACCGCGCTCACCTTGCTGGTCAACAGCATGGCGGCGTTCGCCCTCAGCAAATACCGATTTCGAGGGCGCAACACGATCTTCCTTATCACCATCAGCACGCTGATGGTGCCGCTCTCCGTGATCCTGATTCCGGTGTTCCTGGTGATCACGGAAGTCGGCAGGAACAACAATCTGCTGGGCGTGATCGTGCCTGGCGCGGCCACGCCAACGGGCGTCTTCCTGCTGCGCCAATACATGCTGACGATTCCCGATGAGCTGCTCGACTCGGCACGGATTGACGGCGCGAGCGAGTGGCGCATCTATTTGCAGATCATTCTGCCGCTGGCGCGCCCGGCGCTCGCGGTGCTGGCCATCTTCTCGGTGATGTGGCGCTGGAACGATTTCTTGTGGCCGCTCATCGTGCTGAGCCGCAGTGATCTGTTCACGCTGCAAGTCGGGTTGAACTCATTTCAGGGCGATCTACAGACGCAGTGGAACCTGATCCTGGCGATGACCGTGCTCACGCTGCTGCCGATCACCCTTGTTTTTGCTTTCCTTCAGCGTTACATTACCACTGGCATCGCAACGACCGGGATGAAGTGAGAGCAGCACAACCTCATGCAAGGCGGTGTTTTGGCGGTTGCACAATTTGGCGGCCCATCAGCGGTGATCAACGCGAGTTTGGCAGGGGTCATCCGCGAGGCGCAGCGCCAGCACAGCATCAGCGGCATTTACGGCCTCCAGCACGGCCTGGAAGGCGCACTCGCCGAACAGATCCTTGATTTGACGGCGACACCAGCCGCCACGCTGGATCAACTCGTGCATACGCCAGCCGCCGCCCTCGGCTCGAGCCGCCACAAGCTGACTGATGCCGACTATCAGCGCGTGATCGATGTCTTGCGCGTGCATGGCGTGAGCTATCTGGTGTTTGTCGGCGGCAACGGCTCCATGCATGCAGGCCACCGCCTCGCCGAACTGGCGGCAGCCGCTGGCTATGATCTGCGCGTCGCCGGCGTCCCCAAAACCATCGACAATGATCTTTTCGGCACCGATCACGCACCGGGCTATGGCAGTGCCGCCCGTTTTCTAGCGCTGGCGACCCGCGACACGGGACGCGACCTGGAGGCGATGGCAACCTTCGACGACGTGACCCTCCTCGAAGCGATGGGCCGCAACACAGGTTGGCTGGCGGCGGCGTCCGCGCTCGCCAAATTTGACGAAGACGATGCGCCGCATCTGGTGTATGTGCCAGAAATCCCCTTCAACGAAACACACTTCCTCGATGCGGTCGCCGACGTTCACGCGCGGCTGCGCCGAGTCTTCATCGTGATCGGTGAAGGCATCCGCGACGAAGCCGGTCAGTTCGTCGGCAACCCGCTCGGTGCCGAGTCGCAAGATCCGCTGGGACGCATGGTGCATTCGCTCGCGGTGGGTGCGCCCTTCTACCTGGCCGATCTGATCCGGGCACGGTTGGGATTGCAAGCGCGCGTGCTCCGCCCTGGCTTGATCGGGCGCGCGCTGAGCACCTGCGTCTCAGCGCCAGACCGAACGGAAGCCGAACACGTCGGCGTTGAGGCCGTGCGGCAGGTAGCCGCTGGTCGCGCCGGGATCATGATCACGCTGGAACGCCTGTCAAGCACGCCCTATCTGTGCGCACCTGGGACGATCCCGCTGGCGCAAGTGGGGGCGAGCCGCGAAAAACCGCTGCCCCGCGCATACATGAACGCAGCGGGCACGCTCCCCTCGCCCGAATTTCATCATTATGCCTTACCGCTGATCGGCACCCCGCCCGAACCGCTGCCTCGGTTGGCCGGCGCGTCGATTGCCCGCCGCTTATTCACTCGATAACTTGCAGGAGTTGGCAAATCCGGTGGCCGCAAACTACACGCTGGAAAATTATCGTTTCGACCTCAAGACGTTCTTCCCAGATCATATTTTCGACAAGATCACCGAAATTCGCGTTGACGCGCCCGAAATCATCATGCAGCAGGCGCAGGAACGCAAACGCCGTCATAAGCTGGCGCTCAATGGCAAGCTGACCATCCTCGCCGCTGATCACCCGGCGCGTGGCGTCACACATATCGGCGCAGATCCGTTTATCATGGGTGACCGCCAGCAATACATGGGCCGGATTCTGCGTGTGCTCACTGCCACCGAATTCGATGGCTTCATGAGCACCCCGGATATGATCGAAGATCTGTTTATCATCGATTATCTGGTGCAGAATGCGGGCGGCCCGTCGTTCCTGGATGAAAAGGTGCTCATCGGCTGTATGCAGCGCGGCGGTGTGGCGGGCGTCGTCGGCGAGATTGATGATCGGTTCGGCTCATACACCGCCGAGTCGTTGGCGCGCTTCCGTCTCGACGGCGGCAAGATGCTGCTGCGCTTCGATCCAGAAGATGAGCGCACCCTCAACACCATCGATTATTGTGCGCGCGCCGTCACGGATCTCAACCGCTACGAACTCCCTGCGTTCGTCGAACCGTTGCGGATGCAAGCCAACGAATCAGGCTGGACGATGAAGAACACCGCCGACGAACTCGTCAAACTAGTGGGGGTGCTGGCCGGCTTCGGCGATTCGTCGCGCAATACCTGGCTCAAAGTGCCCTACTGCCAAGACTTCCACCGCGTCACCCAAGCCACCACCCTGCCAATCATTCTGCTGGGCGGGCCGTCGAAAGAAGACCCGCGCACGACGTACCAGGAATTCGCGGCGGGCATGGCGACTCGGGCGAACGTGCGTGGCGCGATGGTCGGGCGCAACGTGACCTTCCCTGGCGCGGATGACCCAGCAGCCGTCGCGCAAGCGCTCCAGCAAATCGTGCATCACGGGGCCTCCGCCCAGGATGCCATCGAGATCACCATGAACTACCGCGACACCCAGCTTGATTTCCTCACGCAACATATTCGCTGAGACGAGCACAACCGCATGCAAACTCCCCCCAAAATCGTGATCATCGGCGCGGGCAGCGCCATTTTCGGGTTAGGCGCGCTGGTGCGCATCATTCAATCGAAGCGCTTGCGCGGCGCAGAACTCGCCCTCGTCGACATTGACGAGCCGAACTTGCGCACCATGACGACTGTCGCCGAAAAGATGAACGCTGCCTGGGGCGCAGAGATGACGATCACCTGCTCGACGGATCGCCGAGAGGTGTTACCCAAGGCCGATTTTGTCGTGGTATCGGTGCAGGTGGGCCAGCGCGAAACTGTTTGGGAGCAGGACTGGCGGATTCCGCTGCGGCATGGCGTGCGCCAACCCTACGCCGAAAACGGCGGCCCTGGCTCCTTTATGAATGCTGGGCGCAACCTCCCCGTGATCCTCGGCATTGCCCGTGATATGGAAGATCTGTGCCCCCATGCCTGGTACATCAACGTCACCAACCCGCTCATCCGCTTGACCTATGCGGTGCATCGCTACACGAATATCAAAGCGTTGGGGCTGTGCCACCAACTGCTGTGGGGCTACGCGATGGCCGGCGCTGTCCTGGCAGATCGCTGGGGCATCACAGTGCCGCCGGATTTCAACGTCCACACCGACGCCGACAACATGCCCCACTTCATCCCGGTGGCGATGGCAGCGTTGGAGCACATCGACATCAAAGCGGCGGGGATCAATCATTTCTCGTGGGTGTATGACATCCGCGACAAAGCGACGGGCGAGGATCTTTACCCAGAGCTGCGCGACCGCTGGTTCAACCACTTCCGCAAAGATTTCGAGCCGCTCACCCGTGAGCTGTTCCAGATTTTTGGGATGATGCCGACCGCCGGTGATAGTCATGTGTGCGAATATCTGGCTTACACCCATGACCCCATCACCAAGCCCTGGGAAAAATACGATCTGCGGCTGCAAAGCTGGGAAGGCAACCGCCGCCGTCGTGCCCGCCGCTGGGAGATTGCCCACGCTATCGTTGACGGCTCGATGGATTTGGAGACGCTGCGCGATCTACCGCGCCATCAGATTCTCGAAGAACCGATCCCGGAAATCATCGAGTCGCTCACCTTCAACATCCGCTACTACAACCATCAGTTGAACATCCCCAATCGCGGCGGCCTGATTCCGAATTTGCCGCACGACGCCATCGTCGAGGTGCCGGGGATGGTCTCCGGAATTGGTATTCAGGGGCTGGGCTTCCCGCCGCTGCCCGAACCGATTGCGGAGCTGTGCCGTCGTGAGCTGTCACGGTCGCAGATCGCGGTGGAGGCGTTGGCGACCGGCGACCGCGATTTGTGCTTGCAGGCGCTGCTGCTCGACCCGATGATCACGGACATCGATACCGCTCGCGCCATTCTCGACGACTTCCTGACAGAGTTTGCGCCCTATCTGCCGCAGTTCGCCCATGACAAAGAGTTCGTCATCTGATTGGGTTGGATTCAACGGACATTTGTGGGCAGATGCGCGCTGATTGTGGTGCTGATCGGCATGCGGCCTGCCCATGCCGGGTTGATTCATAGAAACCACCGTGCTGGAAACCACGCCGCTTGAGCGGGTGGAGGCAAGCACGGTGGGCGCGTGTAGCGCCTACCGTGCATCGGACAAAAGGTGGGTGTATTTCAATATTTTGGCAGTTTAGCCCTCATCCCCTTAATCCCCTTCTCCCCACCGCCGCTCCGCGGCTAGGCGCAGGGGCAAGCTCGGGATTGGGACTGTTTTAGCCCCTCTCCCAGTACCGAAGGTGCGTTTGGGAGAGGGGTTGGGGTGAGGGCATAGACTCAAAAGGCTGTGGCAGCTGTCCCAAAAG
>JAADYY010000659.1 GCA_010092805.1 Chloroflexota bacterium
CATAACCAAGCGACGCGCGATGCCCTCATGAAGTCGCTGCAAGAACTGGGGTATGATGTCCAACTGGCTTATGATGGGCATCAAATGTGGGAAAGAATCCAGGCGGAACATTTTGCGCTGGTGGTGATGAGTGCGACGCTCCCCCCGGCGGGCTGCCACGAACTGCTGGAACAAATCCGCGCGGATGTACACTTCCAAGCGCTGCCGATCATCACGGTTGCGGCCAGCGATGCCCCGGCGCAGGAAGCCGTCGAGGCGATCAAGAGCGGTGCAGATGACTACATCTTCGCTCAGATGGCATTAGACCCGATGCTTTTGGGGCTGCGCATCGATGTGGTGATGGAACGGCGGCGCGGGCAGGATGTCCAGCAGGCCAACCTGGAGAAGGCGGAAAAGCTGGCGCGCAAGATCGAAGAGATTGTGCTGCCGATGGGCATCGCGCTGTCGTCGGAGTCAAACTTCGACCGCCTGCTTGAGCGGATTCTCATGGGTGCCAAGCAGGTGACCAACGCCGACGCTGGAACGCTGTACATGCGCACGCCAGAAAACACCCTGCGCTTCGAGATTGCCATGTCGGACTCGCTGAATATGTTTGTGGGGGGCACGACGGGCAAACCGGTGCCGTTCTCGCCGCTGCCGCTGTATGACAGCGCGACCGGCGAACCCACACATCACAACGTGGCGACGCATGTGGCGCACACGGGCAGGTCGGTGAACATCCCGGACATCTACACGGCTGAGGGCTTCGATTTCACCGGCACCAAGATCTTCGACAAGCAGAACAACTACCGTTCTAAATCCAGCCTCACCGTCACGCTCAAGGACAACAACGACTACGTGATCGGGGTGCTGCAACTGCTCAATGCGCTGGATGAGTACGGAGCGATTGTCTCGTTTGACGACTATGATCGGCTGGTGGTGGAGTCGTTGGCTTCACAGGCGGCGATTGCGCTGAACAACAGCTTGCTGCTGCAACGTCAGCAGCGGATGGTCAAGATCGAGAACGACATTCAGATCGCGCGGCGCATCCAGAGCGACTTCCTGCCGCGGACGATGCCGGAAGTGCCCGGCTGGGAAATTGACGCGCGGTTCCAGCCGGCCCGCGAGGTCGCTGGTGACTTTTATGATACGTTCATGATGATGAACAATCGTAAGGTGGGGTTCATCATCGCGGATGTGTGCGATAAAGGCGTCGGTGCCGCGTTGTTCATGTCGTTGACGCGCAGTTTGATGCGCGCGTTTGCATTGCAAAGCCACAACATCAACTGGGCCGACACGCTGTTCATGGAAGAGTCGATGTCGCCGCGCAGCCAATCCGGGCGTTTGGCGATTGCGGCGAACGCGCTGCGCACGGCGATGGTGAACACCAACAACTACATCACCGAACATCATCTCGACCTGAATATGTTTGCCACGCTTTTCTTCGGGATGATCGACCCCGGCACCGGCTCGTTGTTTTACATCAATGGCGGGCACTGCGCGCCGATGCTCATCACCCCCGATGGCGTGATCAAGGAGCGGCTGAATCCGAGCGGCCCAGCGGTCGGGATGTTCCCGGACATGGAATTCAACATCATGGAGACGCAGATGGAGCCGGGTGACATTCTGTTCTCGTTCACCGACGGCGTGACCGACGTGCGCAATCCGGTGGGCAAGATGTTCCATGAAGAAGGCGTGATCCCGTTGGTGCAGCAGCCCACACGCTCCGCAAAGGAACTCACGGACCGGGTTGAGGATGCAGTGTTCGATTTCATGGACAACGCCGTTCAGTTTGACGATGTGACCATGCTGACGCTGCGTCGCTGCCCAGAAAACGAGCGGTAATTGCGCCAGGCCCAATGCCCACAGACTAAATTAATGCTCCCCGACAGGCAAGCCCTCCAATTGCATGATCTGGAGGGCGTTGGTGGTCGTTGAGGGGCCGGTGCGCAGTCGATAATCGAAGGTCATGCGGCCATCAACGACATGATCTTCGAAGTGATAATTGCGAATCATCGGCTGATCATCAGCGAGCTTGACCAATTCCAGATCATGCGTTGAGATGATGCCGACGCCGTGTTTGCCCACCAACGCGCGGATGTAGGCCTGACTCCCGGTCAGGCGTTCACGATTGTTTGTCCCCCGGAAAATTTCATCAATGAGGAAGAACAACGGAATCGGATGGGCGGCTTCCAGAGCGGCCAGCAGCGCCTTGAGACGGCGCACCTCCGCGTAAAAATACGAGAAGCCATCCGCGAGTGAGTCGCTGACCTTGATCGAGGTGTAGACGCGCAGCAGCGACACCTGTAGCCGGGTCGCGTTCACCGGGGCACCCGTGTAGGCCAGGATCAGGTTGACGCCAACCGTGCGCAGAAATGAACTCTTACCCGCCATATTCGAGCCGGTGATCAGCGCGACTGCCCCCACCTGAGCGATGTCGAAGTCGTTGCAGACTTTTTGCTCGGCGGGGATAAGCGGGTGCCCCAATCCTTCGCTATGCCAGACAAACGGGGCATCCGGCGGCTCGATTTGCGGGAATGTGTAGTGCGGATGCAGATCGGCGAAGTTCGCCAGTGCGCACAGGGCCTCCAGTTCAAACCAACGTTCCAGCCAATTGGGGAGCTGCTGTGAGAGCGTCTGCCGGTAGCGGCCCAGCAGGTACGTAAAGGATAGATCCCAGGGGATAGCGGCGTTCAGAAACCCCCACAAAAACGGATTCGCCTGCAAACTGGCCGCCGAGACGATCCGCGCGACGCGGCGCAGTTGGTTCGAAGGGCGGTCTGCACCCAGGAACGGCGCACACAGCGCCCGCAAGCGTGTGTTCTGCCCATAATGATACGTCTCCAGGTGGCTAAAGACGGTCTGGATCTGACGCAGTGTCTCCTGCAGGGCGGTGGCATCTGCGAAGAGCGTGCCGAAATCGCGGGCGCGTGTGCCCGAGACCGCCAGATAAATGAGGAAGGTCGCAAGCCAATACGCTGGCAAGATCCCGGCGGCGTTGAGGATAAACAGGGTGATATTCACCGCTGACAGCCCGGCCAACACGATCAAGATGGGGCGCAGCCCGGTGAGATTGCTCGGCTTATCTAGCCAGGCGCGCACACTTTCAGCGCGCCAACGCCGATTGGCGCGCCGGGCCGCGAGCCGCGCGCTCAGGCTGAGCTTGTCGCGGAAGGTGACCAGCGGCGTGAGTTCGCGCACCAGCGCTTGACGCTCCATGATCGCGCTGTGATCTTCCAGCGGGTGCAGCAGCCAATCACGGAGCCGGGTGCTGCCTTCATAGGCCACGGCAGTATCAAGCAGGTGGTGCAAGGAGAATTCATCGGTTAAGTCGAGATCGATCTCGAAGGGATGATCGGTTTCTGCTGGCATCGATAAGGCCATCGGCAAATGCGCCCAATCGAGGGTCATCCGCGCGAAGTGGGCCACTTTGAGATCATGCCAGATTGTGAAGCGTGTGATCCAGCGTTCGAGGTGGCGATGATAGTACACGACCCCACTGAAAACAGCGATGCTGCCGACGAGGGTCAGCCAGCCGGCGTTGAGGTTCACCGCGAAGGCGACGAACGTCACGAAGACCCCGGCGACAAAAACCAACAGCCGCGCATACGACAGTAGATGGCTTCGGTAGCGCAACCGACTGATTCGACGATCCAGCCGGGCGATGTGGCGTTCTAAAGCGCGCAGTTTGGCGTCTCTGCGTGTCACGGTGCACTGCTCTTTCTGTAGTGTACGGGGTTAGATCTGGCTGGCGAGATCGGCGAGCGCGATTTCACGACCCTCAACCGCCGAGCGATAGCACGCGTCGATGATCTGGGTGCGGCGCAGCCCTTCGCGCCCCACATGCGCTGACCATTCACCGCTGTGGATAATCGCCAGAAATTCGCGGACAACACCAATGTGGCCCTCGCCTTTGGTCACACGCGGCGCAATGACGCTGGGTGCCCCAGCGGTGTCGGTGAAGATGCGCAGGGTGTCCTCGTAGCTGTAGTTCACCACTTTGATTTCCGCGCCGCCCTCACTGCCATAGAGCGTCACGCCGAAATCATCCCACGAACGCCCATAAATGGCCCAACTCGCTTCCAACAACAGCGTTGAGCCATCTTGGAAGCGGATAAACGCTGTCGCTAAATCCTCAACGTCGAAGTGTGATCCCTGTGCAAGACGGCGCGATCCTTCCCACGCGCCCACGCCGCGGCTGGCGACTTCATCATAGGTGGCGGCGCTGACGGTGGTGACTTCTGGTTCGTCCATCAGGTGGAGCGCCATATCCAGCATGTGTACCCCCAGATCGATCAGCGGGCCGCCGCCAGATTTGGCTTTGTCGGTGAACCACCCGCCTAACCCAGGGATCCCGCTGCGGCGCATCCAGGTCCCCTTTGCGTGATAGATGCGTCCCAGTGCGCCTGTTTCGGCATAACGCTTGAGCACCTGCACATCACCGCGCTGCCGGTGATTGAACACAACGCGCAGCACCCGCCCCGCGCTGATCGCGGCCTGCACCATCGCCTCAGCCTCGGCCAGCGACCCTGCCATGGGCTTCTCCGTAAGCACATGTTTGCCGTTTTGCAGCGCCGCTAGCGCAACCGGCGCATGCAGAAAATTTGGTGTGGCAACGCTCACAATGTCAATGTCATCCCGCGTGACCAGATCGTTATAGTCCGCGTAAGCATAGGGAATTTGGTATTTGGTGGTGACTGCGCTGGTGCGGGTTTCATCCGGGTCTGCGATGGCGACGACCTCGACATTGGGCTGCGCCTGGAAGGCTTCGATAGCGCGTTGACCGGCCCAACTCACGCCGACGACGCCAACACGCAGCGGGTGATGGTTCTGGGATGTTTGCATCTTTGACTTTCGTTTGTTGTTAAGATCAATACCGAGTCTGATTGTAGCAGACATCGGTTTGTGGTGTCTATGTCCTGGGCTTGACGTTCGGAGCGCCGCAGGCCGTTTTAACGGATGACGGTGCGGAAGGTCAGTGAGACGCGGCGGCCACGCGCAAGCTTGTGACCAGCGTGGGTATCCGTTTTGCGCGCGGGGATGCCGTGTTTCCAGGCATGACGTGCTGGCCCCATCATCACGACCAGGCTGCCCGGCTCCAGCAGCACAGGGACTTGCTGCCCAGACGCACTGTGGGTGAACATCATCACGCAGGCGCTGCCCAGGCTCAGCGAGATAATCGCCGGGCCGAAACACGGCTCACAGTCGATGTGGGCGGTGATTCCCTGACCGGGCAGATACTCATTGACGATAACTTGATCGGGGAGTTCAGGCGACAGCCCCTCATAGTGCATTTGTGTGGCCAGCGCTTCCGCCCA
>JAADYY010000660.1 GCA_010092805.1 Chloroflexota bacterium
ACCCTGTTCTCGATGGGCGAATTCATTTTCGTTGCACGTGTCAGATATTATCTGATTATATAAGCACGAACGAGCATAACGAGGGAGTTATCCACATGTTCAAAAAATTCGTCACCATCACCATGCTAATCGCAGTGATCGCAGTGCTGTCCGTGAGCGCGGCTGGCGCGCAGAGCGGTTTCTATCTCAACATCAACAGCGGCAGCATCAACGTCACCACCAACGAGCAGCCGCATGTCGTCGTCCAGTTCGGCAACCGGAGCGGCGCGCCCGCCAACGTCGGCATTTTCTGCCTGGCGAGCAAGCTGCCCAGCAATACCGACCCCGACGGGTTCGTCCGCCTTGGCAATATCCAGAGTGGGCCGTTTGGCAGCAACATCTTCGCTGGGCCGGATGGCGTGTTCTTCGGCACGCCGGATGCACTCGCCGACGGCACCATCAACCTGATCAACGGGCAGAACCACAACGTGTCCTTCCAACTGCGCTTCGAGAATGAAAGCCCAGGCCGCGACAAATACGGCGTCGTCTGCGAGTTGTACACCGTCGATGGCTTCAACTTCCAGTTGGTCAGCTCGTCGTTCGTCGTCGTTCACCTGCGCTAACCAGCAACGTAATCACACCCGCTTGCGCTCAGGCCCCATCCCGCTGGATGGGGCTTTTTGATCCACAACTGATCCGCCGATGGACAGCGGCCCCGCTGCAATGCTAAGATAACGGCGCAAATTATCTGCGGGGCAGGCCATGACCGACACGAGTCAAACAAAACCTGAAGCTGAAGCGGCTGCGATCGCAGCAGCGGAGTCCGAAGCCGCCGCTGAGACCGCGCCAGCAGTCGAACCCATCGATCCGGCGCAGGCGCGTGCGATTCTTGACGCCGCGATGGACGATCTGCTGGGCGACGATTGGCAGGCAGAGGACAGCGGCTGGCAGCTTGTCACCGGCCACGATTACATGGCGCGGGTGACCAAAGGCGGCATCAACGTCGATTTCTATGTCGATCTGCTGGGCGAAGTCACCATCGAGAAGCGCCACCTCAACCCGGCGCAGACTTCCGGGCGGCTGCTGGCCTGGATCATTCTGCTGTTGGCGCTCGGCATCGCCTTTCTGATGGCGCGGGCGGTCGGCTGGCTCTGAGACCGATGCTGAGCCGTCGTTGGGTTCAGGCCGCCGTGCTGATCGCGGTCGTCATCGTGATCGCCGCGCCGACGCTGACCTATCCACTGGGCCGCGATCAAGGCGAGTTCGCCACGATTGGGCGCGGCTTGCTGCACGGGCGCGCCCCCTACGCCGATTTGTGGAACCCCAAGCCGCCCGCTGTCTTCGTCGTCTACGCGGCGGCCATGGCGCTCTTTGGGCAGACCGCCGCGGCGCTGCGGCTCATCGACCTGCTCATCCTGCCGATCTGCCTGGCGGCGGTCTACTGGATCGGCTGGCGGGCGGCGTCGCACCGCGCCGGGCTGCTGGCCGCGCTGACATTCGGCCTGTTTTACTTCACCGAAACCTTCTGGACGCTCACCCAAAACGACGGGATCGCGCTGCTGCCGATGACGCTGGCCGTCGTCTGTGCCGTCCGCGCCGCCGAATCCCCACGCCGATCCGCCGGGTGGGCGTTCGTCGCCGGGATCTTGTGCGCGCTGACGATCTGGTTCAAGTACCCGTTCGCGCTTTTCGTCGGCGCGGTCGCGCTGATTTATGGCTTGATCCGGCGCGACCTGACGCGGCGCCCCCTGCTGATCGATGGGGCGGCGTTCGCGGCGGGCGGCCTGCTGATCGGTGGGGGCGGCGCGCTCTGGTTGCTGAGCCTTGGGGCGTGGGATGCCTTGATCGAAAGTGCGCGCGTCACCTCCGCGTATACAGCGCTCGGCTTCAACCCGCCGGATTTCAGCGCGGCGATGACGACGGCGGTCGGCTTTCGCTGGGCACATTGGGGGCTGCTGTTCGCGCTGCTGCCGTTCGCGCTGATCCTTGCCATCCGGCGACAAGGTCGGCTGACCGGGCCGCTGTGGGCGGGGATCTGGGTCTGGCTGATCGCTGGGCTGGCGATCATGCTGGTGCAGGCGAAGGGTTATGATTATCACTGGCTGCCGATGCTGCCGCCGCTGAGTCTGCTGGCCGCCGGCACGCTCAGCGCGGCGCTCGACCGCCTGCCCCCGCGCCGTGCGTTGATCGCCGCACGCATGACCGGGGCGGCGCTGCTGCTGATTCTCGCCGCCGGGATCTGGCCGCGTGTGTGGCCGTACCTGACGGGCGCGCAGGATCAAGCGGCGTATTACGCGGGGTTCGTGGCGGGCGAATTCCAGGCCGACGAATCGCTGGCGGTGACCGATTTTTTGCGTGCGCGCGTCGTGCCCGGCGATTCGCTGTATATCTGGGGCTTCCGCCCGGAGATCTACTACCTCAGCGGCCTGAACCCGGCCACGCGCTTCATCTTTCAGTTTCCGCTGGTGGGGGCGTGGTATCCGCCGCAATGGCGCGCCGAGAACGTCGAGGTGCTGTGGGCGGCGCTGCCGCCGTATGTGCTGGTGCTGCAAGTCGACTACATGCCCTGGGTGACGGGCAGCGACGCTGACTCCAATACGCTCTTACAGCGGTATACTGAACTCAACAACTGGCTGATCTTCAATTACGAGCGCGACACGCAGATAGGTAATTTCTTCATATGGCGACGGATACCCGGGTGATCATCCGCACCGCGACCCGCGACGACATCCCCACCCTCGTAGATCTCATCCGCCCGTTCGTCGACGCGGGGACGCTGCTCGAGCGCACTTACGACGAATTCGACGACCTGCTGCCGAATTTCTTCGTCGCGGTTGATGCCGAAACGGGCACGATCCTCGGCTGCGCGGCGCTGGAGATCTATTCGCGCAAACTCGCCGAAATCCGCAGTCTGGCCGTCAGCGCGGCGGCGCAGGGGCGCGGCGTGGGGCGGCTGTTGGTGGCAGCCTGCATCGCGCAGGCGCAGGAAAACAACATCCTCGAAATCATGGCGATCACCTCGACGGACGATTTTTTCAAGCGCTGCGGCTTCGACTACACCCTCCCCGGTGCGAAGCGGGCGCTGTTTTTTCAAACCAGCGACCCCGACGGCCAGCACACCAACCACCAGTCAACTTATCCGCCGAGACCGACAAGCCGCAGCGATAGCGATTGAGGCACCGAACGCTTACCCGATTTCTCATCTCACAACAAGTTATACCGTGTAAACTAT
>JAADYY010000137.1 GCA_010092805.1 Chloroflexota bacterium
ATCCATTCGCCCGTAACGTAGCCCCGAAGGGCTGAGGCTGGTCAACCTGTGCTCACGATTTCTCGCAAGCCACCCGCTTCAGCGGGTGGTCGTTGACTCAACGGCCTCTCCAGTTTTTTGAAAGAATCGATGAGGGCAAGTCAGGCTCAGTTGCCCAGAGACAGCACATACGGATAGCGATTGCGTCCGCCGCGGTCGCTGAGGCAGACGATTGAGAATAGCATACAGCTTTTGAGTGGATTGTGTTTCCGATTCCGGGATTAGGCTCGTCGCAAACGTAGCATAAATTACGTTCAGATGTCAATCTGAAATAATACGATTTAATGCGTTCATCCCCCGGTAGCATAAACTCTGGGTAAAGATCCGGCTTCCTGTTGGACATAAACGCATTCTACGGCACAATGGTGCGCATCAGGGCGCGGTTCGCGCGGCGCTGCTCATCTGATGTTTTCAAATTAAGCCCTATTTCAGAAAGCCGAAAAAAATGCCTGGAGTCTCCCCCCCAACGGATCTACCACTGAGCGCGTTTAGGCCCATCCCGCGCGTCGAATTGAAAGCGACCATCATAAAACAGCCGCGCTTCCCGGTCATTGACGCGCATAATCATCTATCCTTTGACTCGTGGGATTTTGATCAGCGCCCGGTAGCGGAACTGCTCGATATTCTGGATGAGGCGCAGGTCAGGCTGTATGTGGATTTGGACGGCGGTTGGGGCGAGGACATCCTGCACCACCATCTCGATTACTTCAAAGCAGCGGCACCGGAGCGTTTTCGCATTTATGGGGGCGTCGATTGGGCAGCCTGGCCTGATCACGGCGACGGGTTCGGCGAATGGGCGGCCCAGCGCTTGCGGGCACAGGCGGCCCGCGGTGCGGAAGGCTTGAAGATCTGGAAGCCGTTTGGGCTGCATGTCAAAGATCAGCACGGCTATCTCGTCAAGATTGATGATGAACGCTTAGATCCTGTCTGGGCGACCGCCGGTGAGCTTGGCCTGCCAGTGACCATCCACATCGCTGATCCAGTGGCGTTTTTCGAGCCACTCGACCCCACCAACGAACGGTGGGAAGAACTGCACGTCCACCCAGACTGGCATTTCCCCAGCCCACCGTTTCCGTCGTTCATGGCACTGCTTGATGCCTTCGCCCGCTTGATCAAACGGCATCCCCAGACGACGTTTGTCGGTGCGCATGTGGGCTGTTACGCCGAAAATCTGCAATGGGTGGGGGCCTTGCTGGATGCGTGCCCGAACTTCTACGTTGATTTCAGCGCGCGGCTCGGCGAGCTTGGTCGGCAGCCATACAGCGCCCGGCGTTTCTTCATCCAGTATGCCGACCGCATTCTCTTCGGCACCGACAGCCCACCCAACCCGGAGATCTATCGGCTGTATTATCGATTTCTAGAAACCGATGACGAATATTTCAATTACGGCTTAGGCGACATGCCGCGCCAGGGGCGCTGGCAAATTTATGGTTTGTACCTGCCGGACGACGTGCTCGAACGGATTTACTACAAAAACGCCGAGCATGTCCTGTTTAACGGCGGTAGCTAACCGCGTTCGTCGCGGATACATTACCCTGCGCCTACGGGAGATTGCAGCATGACGTGGTTGAAAGATCTGTTTGGTGTCATCAAGCCTGTGATCGCCATGTGTCACTTCAAGGCACTGCCGGGCGATCCTGGCTATGATGCACAAAAGGGCTTGGATTGGGTGGCTGAAGCGGCGCGCCGCGATTTGCTGGCGCTACAGGACGGCGGCGTAGATGCCATCATGTTTTCAAACGAAGCCAGCTTGCCCTACCTGACGCAGGTTGACCCCATCACCACCGCTTGTATGGCACGCTTGATCGCGGAGTTGCGCCCAGACATTCGGGGGCCGTTTGGCGTGAATGTCCTCTGGGATCCTATCGCATCGATTGATCTGGCGGTTGCGACCGGGGCGCAGTTCGTCCGCGAGATTTTTACGGGCGTCTACGCCAGCGATTATGGCCTGTGGAATACCAACTGCGGCGCAATCATCCGCCATCAGCACGCGGTTTATGGGCAGCACGTCAAGCTCTTGTTCAATATTGTGCCGGAATCGGCGGTTTACTTGGCAGAAAGACACATTGTCGATATTGCCAAATCGACGGTATTTGTATCTCAACCGGATGCGCTGTGTGTCTCCGGGCTGACGGCAGGCACCGAAACCTCACTCGAAACGCTGAAGCAGGTCAAGGATGCGGTACCGGAGACCGTCGTGTTTGCGAATACCGGTGTGCGCCCAGCGAATGTGGAACAAACCCTCGCGATTGCCGACGGCGCAGTCGTGGGGACGACGTTCAAGCGCGATGGCTATATCTGGAACGAAGTCGAGGTTGAGCGGGTGCGTGAGTTGATGCACAAAGTTCAGGGAATGCGCTGAGCGATGGATCGCCGCTGGAAACAATTGGGGACGCTGCTGGTCAACTACTCAACGACGGTGCAACCGGGTGATCGCGTCATGATTGCGATGTCTGAGATCGAGACATACCCGCTGGCACATGCGGTTTACGAAGCAGCGATCAAGGCTGGGGCGTATCCACAGGTGCAGTTCCTCTCGGAGTCGCTGCGTGATGTAGTTCTGCGCTATGGCAGCGATGATCAACTGCGCTGGGTTCCCGAAATCGAGGCGCACGGCATGGAATGGGCCGATGTCTACTTTGGGCTGCGCGGCGGCTCCAACCTGTATGAACACGCTGGGGTTTCGTCTGAACGGTTGGCCCTGAATCAGGTGGCACAGGGCAAAGTTTCGACGCTGCGCTGGCAGAAAACGCGCTGGTGTCTGGTGCGTGTGCCGAACGCGGCCTTTGCACAGCAGGCCGAAACCAACCTGGAAACGATCACCGATATGTTTTTCGACGCCTGTCTGCTGGATTGGGAAGCCGAGTCCAGCAAGTGGCAGCAGCAAGCGGCGAAACTGCACCAGGGCGATCAGGTGCGCATTGTCGGCAAAGACACCGATCTAAGGTTCTCGGTTGAGGGGCGCAAGTGGCTCGTCTTCGATGGCAAGATCAACATGCCCGACGGCGAAATCTATACCGCACCGGTCAACGACACGCTCAATGGGCAGATCTACTTCGAGTTTCCGGGCGTGTTGGGCGGCCAACTGATGCATGACATTCGCCTGCGTTGGCAAGATGGGGTGTTGGTTGAGGCCAGTTCCTCGACCAATCAGGCGTTTTTGCGGCAGGTTGTGCAAGCGGACGCCGGGGCCAGCCGCCTGGGCGAATTCGCCTTCGGGCTGAATCCGTATGTGAACCGATTTTGCAAAGATATTTTGATTGACGAAAAAATCGGTGGTACCATTCACATTGCCCTGGGACGCGCGTATCCCGAATGTGGCGGCACCAACCAATCCTCCATTCACTGGGATATTGTGAAAGACCTGCGCACCGCAGGCACGGTTTACCTTGATGGGCAAACCGTCTTTCAGGACGGGCGGCTGCTGGTTTAGCCTGTATTGGCCTATATCATCGAAGCGGAGGCAGACGAAGAATCTCTTTTTACACGCTGGATTTTACCATCTTGACCGAATATTAGAATTAAGGTGAAAAAACATGCGTAACCGTAATCTCCTCAACCGTCGTGACTTTCTGAAAATGGGGGCTACCGCTGGTGCTGCGCTTGCTGGTGTACCGCTGCTCCAGCGCGCGTCTGCCGCGCCGACCCGCCGCGCCCAACCTGAAGCCACCATCAATGTGCTGACGGTTGGTGATCCCTGGGATTTGGCACTGCAAAACGTCGCAGATCAATTCACCGAAGAAACGGGTATTGGCGTTAACATCGAGTCGCTGGGCTATGTGGCGTTGCAGGCGCGTCTGGTCAATTCGTTCCTGACGCAGACCGCCGATGCCGATGTGGTGACCGTCGATCAGATGTGGATTAGCCAGTATGCCGATAACGGCTGGATTCGCTCGCTGGATGAGTTTGCTGCCGCCGATTCGGATACGGAAATCGGCGACTTCCTGCCGGAGGTGCTGTATTCGCTGAGCACCTGGCGCGACCAGTTGTGGACGCTGCCGATTGCCGCTTACGCGCAGGGCATCATGTACCGCACCGATTTGTTCGAAGCCGCTGGCCTCGATGAGCTGCCGGCGACGGTCGCCGAGGCCGGGAACTGGACATGGGAGCGGTACTTCGAAATTCTCGAACAAATTAACGGGATGGAGATGGACGGGACGAACTTCTTCGGGAGCGTCGTCATTGGTGCGCAGCCGGTGCCCGTCGTCCACATGTACACACAGTTGGCTGCCAGCTATGGCACCCGCTGGTTCACTCAGTTCCCCGATGCGCCCTGGGACTTCACCCCCACCATCAACACGCCGGAGAATCTGGCCGCACTGCAAGATTGGGTGCGCCTGTACAACTGGTCGCCGCCAGAATCGATCAACTATCTGTGGTTCGACGCCGGGACGCGCTTCTCCGAAGGCGACATCGGCATGTTCTACCACTGGACACCCTATTTCTACCTCGTCAACAATGAAGGCTACCTGAGCGGCACGCCATCACCGGTCGTTGACAGATTTAAGACGGCAGTGCTGCCCACCCGCACCGCTGGTGGCGAGCAGACCGTCAGCTTGGGCGGTTGGTCGCTGGGTATGCCTTCGACAACCGAAAAACAGGATGCAGCATGGCAGTTCATCAAGTGGGCCACCGGCGCGGACGCGCAAAAGGCGATGGGGCAGGTCAATGTGGCGGGCTTCCAGTTCGGCGATTTCAGCCGCCTGTCACTGTATGAAGACAGCGACCTGCGCGAGATCTATCCGTTCCTGGATACGCAGCTCGAAATGATGCGCCTGGGCAACGGCAAAATCGTGCGCCCGCCCGCCCCAATTTACACGTCGCTGGAAGGGGTGTACGGGCTGAACTTGAACCAGGCCATGACCGAAACTGTCACACCAGAACAGGCGCTGGAAACCACCCAAACCCTGTTCCAGAACATCCTCAGCGGCAACAACATGATCCCCTATGGCGTGGAGAGCTTCGACGACACGCTGGAAAATGCGGTCGCGCTCATCGAGCGTCTGTCGTCTTAAGCGAGACCATCTGTCGGTATCGCAAAAAAGCGGGACGTGCTCGCGGCCCGTCCCGCACTCCACCCTACAGAGAGGGGTTCCGTGCGCAAGAGTTTGCCGTATCTGTTGATCGCGCCGTCCATCATTGCGCTGCTGTCGTTGATCATCTATCCGATGGGCTTCGCGCTGGTCAACAGTTTTAAATTCTGGAATTTGCAAACCAGTCCGGTGCCGCTGTACGACACCGGGTTTGACAATTATCGGATGGTGTTCCAGGTCACCCCCTTCACAGAGGCGCTACAGAATACGCTGCTGCTGGCGACCTTAGCGACACTGAGCCAATTTTTGTTGGGGTTGGGGATTGCGCTGCTGCTCAACACGCATTTGCGCGGGATGACGGTGGCGCGAGCGATCCTGATCATGCCCACAACCATCGCGCCAGTCGTGGTGGGCTTCCTGTTTCGCTACTTATTTGCCCCCAACGCAGGGCTGGTATCCTGGCTGCTCGGTGCGGTTGGTGTCGCTGTGCCGCCGCAAGGCTTGCTCGGCAGCCCCGACACGGCCTTGCTCAGCGTCGGCATCGCCGATACCTGGCAATGGACACCCTTTTTTGCGATTGTGCTGTATGCTGGGCTGCTGTCCATCCCAGAAGACATCATTGATGCTGCACGCGTCGATGGTGCCAGCCGCCTCAACCTGCTGTGGCACATCATATTGCCGTTTCTGCGTCCGGTCGCAGCGTTCTTGATCATGATCCGCTTCATGCAGTTGTTCAACAGCTTCGATCTGGTCTACGTGCTCACCGGTGGGGGGCCGGGCACCTCGTCACGCACGCTGAGCTATAACCTGTATCAAGAAGGGCTGGTGAACTACAACATTGGCCTCACCGCGGCCATGACCTGGCTGATCGTTATTATTGTCACGATTATTATCAACATTTTCATCTTCACCGTATTTCGGCGGCAGGAGTGGTAGCCAATGCGAGTCAGCGCTTCGCAAAAAATCTTACTGTATATGCTCCTGGGCATTGTGCTGCTGCTGTTCATTGGGCCAATTGTCTGGTTCATGCTGCTGGCTTTTCGCCACCCCAGCGAAACCTATACCATTCCGCCAACGCTCTTTTTCAACCCGACGTTGCAATCATTCGCCACGACTTTTGTCGATCCTGGTAACAACGCGCCACAGTTGGTCAACAGCTTGATCGTCAGTACGGGCACGACGCTGCTCAGCCTGCCGTTCTCGTTGGCGGCGGCCTATGGATTGTCACGGTTTCGGCTGCGCGGCAAACAATTCATCATGATGTGGTACATCAGCCTGTTGATGGCACCACCAATTGTGTTCATCATTCCCTACTTCATCCTGATGACACAGATCGGCTGGGCGGGCACGTATCAGGCGATGATTGTGCTGCTGCAAACGATCACGATTCCGTTTTCTGTCTGGCTCCTCAAAAGCTTCATCGATGATGTGCCTGTCGAGTTGGAAGAAGCGGCGCGCGTTGATGGCGCGACACGCTTCGTGATGTTCCTGCGCGTGACCCTGCCGCTGGCGATGCCGGGCATCATCGTCACCTCGATGTTCGCTTTTGTCTTTAGCTGGAATAACGTCATTTTTCCGCTCACCCTGAGTAAGCAGGCAACCGCCACGCTGCCAGTGGGCACGATCAGCTTTTTCGCCTCAACGGGGGTGTACTGGAACCAGATTGCGGCGACCGCCGTTGTGGCCATGCTGCCGCCCATGCTGATTTTTCTGCTGCTGGGGCGGTATGTGGTGCGCGGCCTTACTTTTGGCGCTGTGAAAGGATAAATTATTGTGGAACCAGTCGGTTTTGGCGTGATTGGCACCGGCATCGTCGGTGGTGCCTGGCACGCGCATGTCTACGCCAACATGCCACAGGCGAACCTGGTGGCGGTCTGTGATTTGAATCAAACGCGGGCCACCAACATTGCCGAAAAATATCGTGTTGATGCGATCTATACGGATTACAAAGACCTGCTCGCGAATCCGGCGGTGCAGGCGGTTTCGATTGCCACCCCAGACTTCGCGCATCGTGAAATCGCGGTGGCGGCAGCGGCAGCGGGCAAACACATTTTGGTTGAAAAGCCGCTGGCAACGACGGTCGAAGATGCTGAAGCGATCATCAGCGCGGCCAAGCGAGCCGGCGTCAAGCTGATGGTTGACTTTCACAACCGCGTGAATCCCCCGTTCGCCAACGCCAAACACAGCATCACAGCGGGCGAACTCGGCACCCCGCAGCATCTGTATGCCCGCTTGAGCAACACGACCTGGGTCGCCACACAGATGCTGCCCTGGGCCAGCCAGAGTTCGGCGTTGTGGTTCCTGGCGGCTCATACAATGGACCTGGCGCATTGGCTGCTGGACGACGCGCCGCGCCGCGTCTATGCGGTCAAGCGGTCAGGCGTATTGCAGCAAATGGGCGTTGATACCCATGATTTCACTATCGCTATTGTGGAGTTCAAAAACGGCGCAGTCGTCACGTTGGAAAACTCGTGGATTCTGCCGGAAACAGAGCCAATTGTGTTTAACTTCAAGCTCGATCTGGTGGGCAGCAAAGGCTCGATCTACATCAATGGGTCGGATCATCGGACGGTGCAGCAGTACACGCAAACCGAAGCCAGCCTCCCCGATATTCTGGGGGTTTCGTTCAGTGGGGCGTCGCCGCGCCTGAGTGGGTTTGTGCTCGAGGCCATCGCGCGGTTCGTTGATGCAGTGGTCTACGACGCGCCTGTGCTGGCCACAGGTGAAGATGGGTTGCTGGTGACGCGCACCCTGGTCGCAATCAACCAATCGGCGGATAGCGGCGCGCCGGTCGATCTGTAAACGGAGGCTGAGGGTGAATTATGCCCGGTGATCCGGTTTTGATGGGCATCGACATCGGGACATCCGGCTCGAAAGGCGTGATTGTCGCGCTCAACGGAGATGTGGTCGCCGAACACAGCACGTCACACGGCTTTGACATTCCGCGCCCGGGCTGGGCCGAGCACGATGCAGATGCCGTCTGGTGGCACGACTTCTGTGTGATTTCGCGGGCGCTGCTCGATAAAGCCGCACTCCAGCCCGGCCAGTTGATCGGTGTGGGGTGCAGCGCCATCGCCCCAACGATGCTGCCGTTGGATGCGCAATTCCGTCCGCTCCGACCGGCCATTCTCTACGGCATCGATGTGCGCGCCGCCGCTGAGATTGACGATCTGACAAACGATCTGGGTGCAGAGGTGATCTTCGCCCACACCGGTCAATACCTGTCATCACAGTCGGTTGGCCCGAAGGTGTTGTGGTACAAACGCAACGAACCGGAACTCTACGCCCGCACCCGCAAAATCGTGACGGCGGCCACGTATCTGGTGTATCGGCTCACCGGGCGCTTTGTGGTGGACAATTACGTCGCGCCGTATTTCACCCCGTTCTTTGATGTGCAGAAACTCGCCTGGGATGCGGCGTTCACCGAACGTATCTGCCCGGTGGAATGGCTGCCGGAAACGCTCTGGTCAACGGAGTCCGCCGGGGTCGTGACCCATCAAGCCGCCGAAGCAACAGGGCTGCCCGCCGGGATTCCGGTGGCGGTGGGCACAGCCGATGCAGCGGCGGAAGCCATCAGCATCGGCGCGATTGACCCTGGCGATATGATGGTCATGTACGGCACGACCATGTTCCTGATCCAAGCCCTCGATACCTACCGCAAGCACCCGGATCTGTGGGCGTCGGTGTACTGTATTCCGGGGCAAGCGGCGCTGGCAGCGGGCATGTCCACATCTGGCGCGTTGATCCGTTGGTTCCGCGATCAATTCGGCCAACCGGAAATCGAAATCGAGCGACAATCGGGCGTCAGCGCATACAAGCAGCTCAGCGATCAAGCGGCGGGGATTTCGGCGGGCAGCAACGGCTTGATCACGCTGCCCTATTTCAGCGGTGAGCGCACGCCCATCAACGACCCGCACGCACGGGGACTCATCATGGGGTTGACGCTGACCCACGAGCGCGCACACATCTTGCGCAGTTGCCTCGAAGGGATTGCCTACGGCCTGCGCCACAACATCGAAACGATGGCGTCCGTCGATGCGCTGCCCAAGCGGCTCGTGGCGGTCGGTGGCGGCGTGAACGACGAACTGTGGCTGCAAATTTGCAGCGATGTGACCAACATGCCGCAAGAGATCCCGGAGCGAACGATGGGTGCGGCTTATGGGGATGCCTATTTGGCCGGATACGCCGCCGGGGTGTTCGCCGACTCAAAGCCGCTACGCGAACAGTGGGTGCGAATCGCCCGAACGATCCAGCCCGATCCGGCAGCCAGCGCAGTGTACGACGAACTCTAC
>JAADYY010000661.1 GCA_010092805.1 Chloroflexota bacterium
CCAGATTTTGCCGCCGTGCGCTTCCGCCACCAGCCGGCAGAACGCCAACCCTAACCCGGTGCCGCGCCGCTTGCCCACCTGCCCCTTGACCTGCACGAAGCGGTCGAAGAGGTTCTGTTTGTACTCGTCGGGCACGCCCGGCCCCATATCGGCGACATCGACGCGCACGAAGCCCGGCAGCGCGCCATTCAGCCCAGCGGCGTGTGTGCGCACCGTGACGGTGCTGGCCATGGGGCTGAATTTGAGCGCGTTATCGACGAGATTGAGCAGCAGCCGCTCAACCTTGTCGCCATCGATGTGCAGCAGCGGCAGATCGTCGGCGATGTCAATCGAGATCTCGACATCGAGTTCCTGCGCCAACGGACTCAGCTCAATGCAGACGTTGTCGGCCAGTGTCGCCAATTCGGTCGGTTTGGTGCTCAGGTCGATAAAGCCGCTTTCCATCCGCGAAACATCCAGCAGCGAATCCACCCGGCTGAGTAATTTGCGCACGGCGCGCCGCCCGGTCTCGGTCGTCGTCTCGACGATCTTGTGCAGGTCGTTGTCCGACGGGACGACTTCATTCAGCAGCTTGAGGCTGGTGTTGACGGCAGTGAGCGGGCTGCGCAGATCGTGGATGATCATCCGCGAGATGTCTTCGCGCGTCTGCGCCAGACGCTGCTCTTCCGTCTTGTCGTAGAAGATCAGCAGGATGCCGAGCGGCTGCTCACCCGCGTCGGCGACGATGAACACCTGCCGTTCGATGTGGCGCACGCCCGATTCACCGTCGAGAGTGTACTGTATGGTGTGGTTCGCGGGTTGGGTAGCACTCGCGATCAACTGGCGGAGGTCGTTGTCGCTGGCAAAGCCGAAGCGTTCCGCCAGATCAAAATTGGCGAAGCGCAGCAGCGCCGCGACTTCCTGGCCAACCATAATATCCGGGTCAAGGCCGATCATGCGCACGCGCGGGTTTGCCAGCGAAATCCGCCCCTGACTGTCGATCAGGACGATGGCCTCTTCCATCGCATCCACGATCACCTGCAGCCGTTTGAGCGCTTCGGTGATGCGGCGGAACAGGCGCGCATTATCGACGGCGATCACCGCCTGATTGAGGAGCTGCGTCGCAAAATGAACGTCGTCTTCGCGGAAGGCGTTTTCGTGGTCGCTTTCCAGCGTGAGCGCGCCCAGCGTGGCCCCGCTGCGGGTGATGGGCATGGAAAGCTGCGCGCGGGTCGTGGGCATCAGCCGCAGATAGTCGCCGTTTGCCGCCACGTTGTTGATCAACTGTGGCAGCCCGGTTTCCAGCGCCCGCCCGGTGATGCCGGATTTGACCAGCGCCGGGTTATCAAACGAGCCGTCCGGGTACCCTTCGGTGAGCAGCAGCTCGGGCTGATCGATGTCGCTGAGCATCAGGATGCCGCCGACTTTGCTGTAGGTGGCTTCCAGCGCGTGGTTGAGCACCAACCGGCAGATCGTGCGCAGTTCGATGGTGGCGGTCAGCTCATGGCCGATGGCCGCCAGCGCCAACAGTTGCCCCACGCGGCGCTCCAGCGCTTCATCGGTGACGGTGAACAGCCGCGCATTGCTGATGGCCTGCCCAGCCTGATTCGCAAACGTGCGCAGCAGCTCGATACTTTCTGGCGTTGGGGTGTACGGATCGTTGTAGTAGAGCACCAGCACACCGACGCTCACGCCACCGACCACCAACGGCAGCTCGATCCATGCGCGCTTGCCCAGCCTGCTGATCGTGTCGCGGATCGCAGCCGTCTGCGGGTCGGTCATCACATCGTTGACAAGGCGCGGGGCCGGCGGCAGTTGACGATCTTTGTTGAGCACCGCGTCGGCCAGCAGCGGGTCGGGCAGGTCGGTGATGACTTTTTCGTCCAGCCCGGCACTGCGCGCCAACGCCAGGGTCGATTTCGCTTCATCCCAGAACAGATACACCGCCACCGCGCTCGCTTCGGAGATCATTGAAGCCGATGAGATCACGGTGTCGAGCACGCCGTCCGGCGAGAGCGTCCCGGTCAGCAGCGACAGCACTTGATTGAGCTGGGCCAACTGCGCGGCGCGCTTCATTTGCCGGTCGAGGAGCTGGGCGTTTTCCAGCGCGACCCCCGCACCCGCCGCGACAATGTTCAGCAGCCGCAGGTCGTCGGGGCCGAAGATGCGCCCGCGCGCTGTCGATGTCACGATGATCGCGCCGAGCACATGCCCCCCAGCGATCAAGGGGACGCCGAGCCAGGAATGCAGGCCGCGCGGCGCGACCAGCCCGCGGCGCTGTGCTTCTGCGTAGACATCGTGCGAGATGAGCAGCGCGTTTTCGGTGTGCAGCACCTCGTCGGTGAGTGTGCGCGTGTCGGTGACGTAACGCGCACCGTGCGTTTCTTGCTGCCCGTCGCGGATCACCAGCGGATAATCGAGGCGGCGCTCTTCACGGTCGTAGAGCACGACCTCAAAGTTGTTGACATCCAGCAGGGTATTGACCTGCACATAGACCATGTTCAGCAGCGATCCTAATTCCAAATTCGCGCGGATCGCCTGGCCCATCACCGAAAGTGAGCGCAGCTTGTCGAGCTGGCGGCTGAATTGGTACTGCACGCGGCTGATGGCGTATGGCCCCACAATGCTGATCATCAGGCCGCCCAGGTAGATGCTGAATGACAGCACCGACAGCGTATTGAACGCCTCTGCGCCGATGACGGCGAAGGGCACCGGCAGCCCCAACGCCACCAAAATTTCGCCGCCGTTGCCGCGCAGCAGCCGCTGCACCGAGCGCCGCTCCACATAACATTGCAGCAGAAACAGCGCCACGTACACCAGCACGTACAGCCCCACATACCCCACCAGAATCAGACCGTCGCCCCAGGTTAGGTCTTGCAGGGGCAGCGTGCCCCGGTTGATGAGATAGAACTGCGCCGCCGCCGCAAAGCTGAGCGTCACGCGCGCGGTGACGATCACGATCCCGCGTAGGGCGTAGAGCGTCGGCACTTGATCCGGGTGGATGGGCCGGCGGCGCAGCGCCAGCACCCCCCCGCCGATCAGCGCGCCCAGGGCCAGCGCCCAGGTCATCGTCGGTTGGGTGGTGACAGGCAGCGACAAAAACGCAATGATCCCCACGCCATGCGCCAGGCTCAACTCGCCATCGCTGAGGGCCACGCCAAAATTCAGCGCGAAGGCCGTCAGCAGGCTGTAGATGAGCAGAAAGCTGGAATGGGTGGCGATGGCTTCGCGCGTCGGTGGGTTGATCGCCAGCGCAGCCACCGTCAAGACCGCCAACGCGCTAACGATCACAGCGCTGAGGACGCGGTGGCGCGTGATTTGCGGCTGAGGCTCAAACCGAGCGGTCGTTGGGCGCATAATGGGTGTCACAGGCTGTTTGTGTCTTCAGACTCGATGGCTTTGCACACGATCAAACAACGTGCCGCTGAGCCGCTGCACCATTGCCCAATGGTGGATAACAGCGCAGTACTCACGCTGCCCAAGCGATGTTCAGTTGCATCAAGCGGTTGTGTTGTTACTCTCGTCTTGTGGCAGTATACAGGAGGACGTAGGCGAAGGCAACCAGTCGCAGGTTTAGTTTGCGTCAGCAAGTGGTAAGGTAAAGGCAAAGCTCGCGCCCGGCAGCGGCCCTTCCGGCTCAATCCAAATTTGCCCCCCGTTGGATTCAACGGCCAGCCGGGAGAATGTGAGGCCCAAGCCGCTACCCTTCGAGCCACGCAGCGGCATATTTTCTTTCACCTGCCGGAACATTTCGAAGATCTGTTCGCGGTCTGCTTCGGGGATGCCCTGCCCGCTGTCGGAAACGCAGATGCAGACCATCCGCTCGTCGGGCCACTCAACCGCGTCGACGCGGATGGTGCCCTCTTTGGGCGTGTGCCGCACCGCGTTGTCCAGCAGATTGACCAGCACGCGCCGGATCAGGGTTTCGTCCGCATAGATTTGCGAAATGTTAGCCGGGATAGAAAGTTGTAACTCGATGCACGCCTGCTTCAGTACACTGCTGAAGCCGTTGGCAGCCCCAGTCACCAGATCGCGCACGTGCAGCGGCGTGCGGTCGAGCGGCAGTTCGCGGTTTTCCAACCGGGCAATATCCAGCAGGCTATCGACCAGGCGCAGCAGGCTGTAGGCGCTTTCCAGGGCGATGTTCAGCGTTTTGCGCCCCACCGGGTCGGGCATCAGCGACTCATCTTCGACCATCAGCGCCAAACTGCTGATGATGGCCGACAGCGGCCCGCGCAGGTCATGGACGGCCATGTAGGTGATCTCGTCGCGGAAATCGGAGAGCAGCTTCTGGTCAGTCACATCGCGCAGCACCAGCAGCCGCCCACGCGGTCGGCCCTGCTCGTCGAAGACGGGCGAGCCGATCTCCTCGATGTGCATTTGCTGCTGGCCGTTGAAGCGCGAAAACTGCCGCCGCGTGATGCGTTGGGTTTCGCTGCGCAAGTTGCGCACCAGCGCCGTAAGCTGTTCCTGCGAATACCCCAGGCCGTTAATCTCGCCAGATTTCATCAGGCCCAGCATCCGGTCGATGAAGCGCTGGCCGAAGAACGACTCTTTGTCGATGCCCAGCAGCCGCTCGGCAGACGGATTGCATTCCACCAGCCGCCCGTCGTTGTCCAGCAGCAGCACGCCGTCACGCGCCGAATTGAGCAGCGCACGCATCCGGTCGTGGCTCGCTTGCAGGTGAGCCTGCCGCAGCGTGTGATCGAGGTGGACGCGGGTTTGCGTCGCCAACTGTGTCAGCGCGTCTTGATCGTGGTCTTCGATGCAGTGGAGGCCATCCCAGGCGGCACACAGCACCGCGACCCGGTGCCCATCATCCCACCAGACGGGCAGCCCGGCCACCGTGTACGGTTCCGCGTGATCGGTGCCCGCATGGGCGCTGTAGAATTCGCCAGCTTGCAGAATGGCAGTTGCGTCATTAAGTTCTATAAGCGGCTCAAGGCGATCCAGGTGATCGTTGAGGTAACCGCTGGCCTGCAAGTCAAAATTAATATCTCCGGAATCGTTGCCGAATTAGTAGTAAAACAAGCCGACGGTGCCCGCCCCAAACAAACTGAGCGCCGTTTCGAGGGTGGCGCGTGTGACGATGGC
>JAADYY010000662.1 GCA_010092805.1 Chloroflexota bacterium
CGCGCGCAGCACACGAATAAACTCAACCATGCGTTGATTCATTATCTAAATCTCGGCTCTCTCCGCCAGATGATCGACCGTGACGGTCGGGTTAGTCTGTATTATAGAGAGGGATGCCGCCGCCCGTCAATTTATGCGCGCAAAACCCCGCCAAAAGGACAGGGGATCAGGCGGTGTTGCCGGTGTTTGGGGTGTTTTCTAAGATGCTCTTGAGATTGTTCAGCGCTGTCTCTAAATCACGCTCGTTGCGCTGTTCGATTGTCAGGCGGTTGAGCAACTGCCCCAGCACCGACCCCGGCAGCGTGTAATCGACGCGCACCGTCAGATGGGTGTGCTCGCCACTGGGCCGGAAGGTGAATTCGAAGGTGCTTTCGATGCCGCTGGTCGTTGTGACGAGCAGGTGTTCATTTTCAGCAATCGCTTTGACTTCGTGCTCGCCCTTAATCTTGATGCCCAGCATGTTGTAGACGTAGCGCGACACCGACCCCAACGTGGTGGGCGCTGGAGTCACGCGCTCTTGCTGATCGAAGGCCGTCCACCACTCCGGTTGACGCTCGGGCTGGTTGGCAATGAAGCCGAACACTGTTGTGGGTGGCGCAGCAATCTCAATTGACCGTTCGACCTGCGGCATGATCCGTCCCTCCGGGGTTGTCAACTGTCTGTTAGATGCGTTAGATGCAAGGAGTATAGCGCGATCCATGCATTAAGCCTCTCCCAATTTTGTTGCAACGCTGATGCGGGCAGGCCGGGCCGCACGGAGGGTAATCGCTCCAAAATAGATTGGGGCACTGGCCCTCACCCCCCGTTTCCCCGCTCCAGCAGCCACCGGCGACCGCGCCTGCGGCGCTGGGCGCGGGGGAGGCACGGCGTCTGCCAAAGTTGCTAGATAAATATATATGCACAAAGCGCATTAACCCCTCCCCCACAGCTTCGCGGGGAGCGGGGTGGCGCGCAGCGCCGGGGTGAGGGCGCTACCGGGCCAGCAACGCCCCCAGACCGCAGAACAAATTTGGTGCGATTGCCCTGGGGCCGCACGGCCCGCGATTGACCCGCCATCGCCCTCAGCAGATGATGTATAATGGCTGGCGTTTTTGAGCCATCCACAGACAACGTGAGGCAGCCTGCATATGGCATCGAATCAGCCGCGCGCCCTGGCCCTGGTGGGGATGCCGGGCGCGGGGAAATCGTTGTGCGCCCACCATCTGGAAGCGCAGGGTTTTTTTCAACTGCGTTTCGGCGGCATCGTTGAGGCCGAAGTGGTTCGGCGGGGTTGGGCGGTTACGCCGGAAAATGAACGGATCGTCCGTGAAGCGCTGCGCGCCAACGAAGGTATGGATGTGATGGCGACGCGCGCCCTGCCCATTCTGCAAGAGGCCCTGACCCGGCATCGCAGCGTGATCATCGACGGTCTATACAGCTTCAGCGAATACAAGACGCTGCACAGCGAACTGGGGGCTGCTATGGTCGTCGTGGCGGTCACGGCAGCGCGGGCCATCCGCTACCAACGGCTGGCGGCGCGCGCAGAACGCCCCTTGACGCCGGCGGAAGCCGAACGCCGCGACTATCAGGAGATCGAGACTCTCGAAAAGGGCGGCCCCATTGCCATCGCCGATCACACGCTGCTCAATGATGGGTCGCCCGCCCATTTGCAGGCTGCGCTGGGCGCATTGATTGAGCAGCTTGGCCTCAAGCCGTAACCCGACCTGTAACCAATCGAAACTCAACGGATGAACTGCGCTGATTGACAAGCAGCGGGGGGTTTTCTATACTCCCCGTGCTTGTCGGGCTGCTCTGGAGCAAACGCTGTGCGCCGCATCATCCTTCTGTTCATCGTCTGTTTGAGCCTGACAACCGTGACCGCTCAGCCCGGCACGCTGCCTGAACTCGGTGACCCGCCGGTGGCCGCGCTTATCACCATCAGCAACCCAGACTCTAACGGTATTGTCACCATCACCGGGGAAGCGGGCGCGACTCTCCCCAACGGCGGCGTCGCCATCCGCAACCTCTACACGGAACAAACCGTGTATGTGGCTACCAATTTTCAGGGATCGTTCACCGCCCGGATTTACGGCCCTGGTAACACGCCCTTCTGGATTAGCCCAACACGGTTGCTGACATTCGCCGAAGATCAGGGCATACCCGGCTCACTGCCCGGCGGCCCCGGCACGATCAAGTTCGGCTCGTTTGATCAACCCCCCATCGAGACCGCGACTGCGCCGATCACACAGCTTGAGATCGACGGCGAGGTGGACGATTGGCTCACTTATTCCAACACATTGGTCGTTAATTCCGGGGCGCAGCAGACCGTGTACGCGCTGCGCAACCGCGCGTCGCTGTACATCGCGCTGGGCAGCGACGCGCTTGATCAGCCGTTCGCGCAGGTTGAAGTGACGGCAGTGCTCGACGGCGTCACCTACCTGCTGGCGTTTGATCCAACGCAGGCGCGTGCGGTGCCCGTGCAGCGCGGGGTTGATGGCGCGACCGAGGTCGGCACCATCGCGGTGGGCGCGGCGCGCGCGGCGTTCCTCGAACTGCGCATCCCGCTCGATTTTGCGGGTGGCGCGAACACACTCACCTTGCAGCAACTGCGCCTGCTGGACGCCAACGGCGGCCAACTGCGCGCCTTCCCCGTGCAGATCAGTGTGCGGCAGTTTGATGAGGTGGACGGCATCTTCCGCGCCGACAGCCGGCTGCGCGTTGACGGCCAGACCTTCAATGTGGCGGGGCCGCTGGGTGCGGGCGCGTCGTTTTGGTCGGCGCAGGGCCGCTTCACGAGCACCCGGCTGCGTGAGCCGGGCGAGCAGTGGCCGCTCGAACTCGATGTCACGCTCAACTTCCCCAATGTGCTGCCGCTGCCCGCGCCGGGCGTGCGCTATGTGGGGCGGCTGAGTTTGCAGCCCGTCGCCGCCGAGATCGATGGTGACATCCGGCTGATCAGCGACCTGCACAGCAACAACGGCTGGTCGAGCGCGCTCACGCCCAGCGGCCTGCCCATCGACAACCTGCGCACGACGATTTCGGTGAGCGAAACCAGCGTGCCGCCTGCCGCCGTCATTCGCGGTGACGATCAACTGCGGTTTCCGCTGGATTTTGCGCCCGACCTGCCCGAAGATTTGCCGCCGGGGTTGTATGTGCCCATCCTCGAAGGCTTCGTGCAGTTCCCAGATGGGCGGCGCGTCTCCTGGGCGGAAAGCGACCTGTTCGGCGCTGGGCCGGGGATCTCGCGGGTGCCGCTGACGCGGCTGCCGTTGGTGCTGAACGTCGGGGAAGTAGAGCCTGTGCGGCTGCTGTGGACGCTGTTCTGGGATCATCCCAGCGATGGCAGCCGCGGCGTGTTGTCCGACACTGATCAAGCGGTGGCGAGCTTGTCGAATCGGGTGCAGTTCACCCACCCCACGCACATCTTGCCGCCGTTGGACGCAGAAACCGGGACGCCCATCACCTACCCGCTGGAACCCTACCTCATCAACGTGATGCCCAACGCCTACGACAGCAGCACGGCCCCGCTCATTCCGTTTTTGTTCCCCGGCGGGCGCTTGACGATCACGGTGACCCGCCCCGACGGCAGCGTCGATGATCTGGGCGACCAGCCCGTGCTGCAAAACCAACTCTCGACCGTCGCCGCCGACGAGCGCGCGATCTTCGGCGCACAAACCCCCGTCGATACCTACCGGCTGACCACGCTCAACCCGCTGCTGGCCGCTTACCCGCTCGATCAGTATGGCGAATACGCCATCGATCTCACCGGGCGGCTCGAAGATCGCTCAGGCAATATTTATGAGGGCGGCGGCACCTACCGCGTTCTGGTTGCCGAACTGCTGGATGTGCTGCCGGCGGTGCTGCCGGGCACGCCGTTCGTGGTGGGCGACGCCTTCAACCCGGCTGTGCAGATTCTGCCGGGGGTGCCCGCCCAGGTTGAGGTTGATGTGCGCGTGTTTCCCCTCCGGTCTGGCCCGGTGATCGAGCGGCAGTTTAACGGCGCGGCCAGCCGAAACGGCTACTTCCACCCAGGCACCGATGCAGCACGGTTCATCTTCCGGACGCCGGGCGAATACATCGTGGATTATGAAGTGCGGTTCAATTCGCCAGACGGGCGTTTGTGGGCAGCGAGCCTGCGCACCGCTGGCGTGATCGCGGATGACGACCGCCCCGATCTGGTGGTGCATGGGGAGCGCGGCCTGCGCCTCGACGACCCAGACGCCGCGCCCTTCCGCCCGGCGTGGTTCGACCTGGGGCGCTACGCCGCCGCGTTGGGCATCCCAGAGATCGCGGAGACGCCCGTGATTCTCAACACGCCGTATCACAGCGGCGATGTGATCTGGGTTGAGGATGGGCCGCTGCGCGGTGTGGGAGCGGCGCTCACCGGTCAAGATCTGGACGGTGCGTATGCCGATTGGCTGCTCACCGCAGACCCGGCGTACGTCTCACCGTTGGCCGCACCGCTGGCCGTACCATTGGCTGAACCGATTGAACGGCTGGCGGCGCTCGATACCCTGCCGCTGGCTGTGATCAACGCCTCAGCCGAGCCGGACGCGGCGCTGCCACTGCTCACCGACGATGCGATCAACGAAGGCTACTTCTACGTGAGTGCGGTGCGCCCGGATGTCAGCGTGCGGCAGTTTGTCGCGGGCGGCTATAACGGCGGGCTGCCGCTGGCCTGGGATTCAGATGACCCGCTGCTGGGGCAAATTGGTGCTGGGCTTGACGGCAACCGCCCCGGCGATTACATCTTTATGTTTGGCGGCGCGGTGCTGCGCAACACTGAGCTTCGGCTGCGGGACAGCGCCATCTACGCGGCGTTGGCGGTGACGGTCCCAGAACCGGAGCGCGGCAGCCCAGCGCTATCGCGGGTCTACCCGCCGCTGAGCGCAGCATCGGGCAGCGGCGACAGTGGCCCCCTGCTGACCGTCAACAACGAACCGGTCGATCTGTTCTTTCACCCGACGGGAGTCCGGCCCGGCGCGATTCTGCGAGTCGGCGATGCACTGGCGATCAGCGGGCAGGTGGGGCCGCCGCTTCCCGCCGCTGTGACCATCACGATCACGCCGCCGGGGCAGCCGCCGCGTGTGATCACCGGGCGCGCCAACGCGGTCGGTCATTACTTCGACGCCGCGCAGACCGTCGAGGTGGATACGGTTGGGTTGTGGACGGTCGATGTCGAGGTGGCCTACGCGGGCAGCACCGCCGCCGGGATCGTGGACTCACCCGCTCCAACGGGGGGGGTGTTGGGTGGCGGCCCGTTTGTGTTTTACGTGCTGCCCGTCGATTCTGGGGTGCTGCTGTGGGATGCCGAACGCCGCGATACCACCATCCAGGCGGTGCGTAACCAGGAATTCGAGTTTGTCGTGCCCGCCGACTGGACAAGCGTGCGTGCCCATTACACACTGAGCACACCCTCCTACTTGATCGAGCAAGGCACACTGCCGATCACGGGCAATCGGTTTGAGTACATCTACAACCCGGCGGAGCACGGCGCGGCGTTCCCGAACATCGAGTTTGCGGGGATCGCCCAGGAAAGCGGCGAGGCAGTGGCGGATACCCGCCTGCTGACGTTCGTCGTCATTGGGTTAGATGCGAACGGGCGCACCCAAACCCTCTCACGGACATTCACCATTCGCCATGATCGCCAGATCAGTTTAGACTGATGAGACCAAACGCGGCGATCCATGTGCGATCATGTGCGATCATGCAGACAGCAGCAGGCATAAAGGCGGGATGATGCAAGCAGGGCAATCCAAGCGATCCAGGCGGACTCGGCGGTCGATGTGGGCAATGATCGGCGGGGGCGGCCTGATCGCCCTGGTGATCACGGTGTTGGCTGTGGGGCCAGGTGACCGGGCACTCTATGCACAGCCGGGGCCACAAACACCTACGCCGCTGCCGCTGTACGCGCTGCCAGACGCTTCGCGCCGCGTGTATGCCAGCGGCAGTATCGCGCTGCAAAATGTGCAAGGCCCCAACGCGCGCATGGTCGCGGCGAACATGCTCAACAACACCGCGACGATCCTCGTGCCGGAGATCGGGACGGTCGTCGCCGAAATTGCGGTTGGGCTTGACCCGCGCGGGGTGGCTTTCACGCCCGACGACCGCCGCGCGCTCGTCGTTAATCGCGGCGACAGCACCCTCGCCATCATCGACACCTTCAGCGATACGCCCATGCTCACCCACCTGATCCCGCTCGATGGGGTATGGCCGTACAGCGTGGTCGCCGGGGATGACGGCTTCGCCTATGTCGCGCTCAACGGCAGTGACTCGATTGCGGTGGTGGACTTGCAAACCGACCCGGCGCAGCCGCGCGTCGTCGGCGCTATCCCGGTGCCAGACGCGCCCGCTGGGCTGACGTTGTGGGGCGAATTTCTGTACGTCACGCACTTCTGGAGCGGCGAGGTCACGTTGATCTACACGCCGCAGCGCCGCATCGTCGAGACGATCCGCACCGGGTTGGATACAGCGCTGTTTCAGGCGCTGGCCATTGACCGGACACGTGGGCTGGCCTATCTACCGCAGACGCGGCTCAACGCGCAAACGACCGTGCTCACCCACGATACCGCCGCGCTGCCGGTCGTCAATGTGCTGGATTTGCGCAGCCTCGCCATCAGCCCGGAGCAGCGGTTGGCCCTCGACATCGCCGACCGCCCGGTGAATATGCCGTTTGCCGCCGCTGTGAACCGCTTCGCGCAGCCGCCGCGCCTGTACATCGCTAACGCGGGCAGCGACACAGTCGCCGAGATCAACCTCGGAACAGGCGCGGTCGAAGCGCAGGTGCCCGTCGGCGCGAATCCGCGCGGCGTGCGCCTCAACAGCGACAATTCGCGGCTGTATGTGCATAACACCCTCGACGGCACGATCTCAACGGTGGACACCAATACGGAAGAAGTCATCGATGTGCTGCCCATCAGCAACCTGACGATCTCGGTGGATGTGCTGCTGGGCGCGCAGTTATTTCACGGCGCTGCCGACCCACGCCTGAGCACAGGCAGTTGGCTGAGCTGCGCGAGCTGTCATTTCGATGGGCAGTCCGACGGGCGCGTGTGGCGCGGCTTCCCGGACGGCCCGCGCAATACGCCGCTGCTCTACGGCCTGCCAGAAACTGTGCCGTACAACTGGTCGGCGACCTGGGATGAACTGAGCGATGTTGAGGTCAAAATCCGCGACCTGCAAGCGGGCACTGGCCTCATCGAGACGCTGCGGGCCGTCACGCCGATGGGCGAACCGCACGACGGCCTCTCGCCCGATCTCGATTTGCTGACGATGTATCTCAACACACTGCAAGCGCCCGGCAGCGCGCCCCCGGTAGCTGCCGCGCGTGTGGCGCGCGGCGAAGCTGTGTTTATGGCGGAAGCCTGCACCGACTGCCACATCCCCCCGGCCTTCACGAATCTGCAAAGCTACGATGTGGGCACGGGTGTATCGCCATTGGAGCGACGCGACACCGCGTTCGATACACCGTCGCTGCGCTGGCTGTGGCTGAGCGCGCCGTATTTTCACGACGGTTCGGCGGCCACCTTGCGTGAGGTCTTCGAGCTGCCCGGCGAACATCAGCTTGTGACGCGCGTCGCCCCGGCAGACATCGATGCGCTGGTGGGCTATCTGCTCAGCCTGCCAAATCTGGAGTAGCACTCAGCATAAAGTAAGGTTTTAACGCTTGCGAAACATCCCGTTAACGTTTATATTTATGATCAATATGAGTGAAATTGAACACAAGGACGGGGTGAGCAAGCGATGGGCATCAGCAGTGCGATGCAGGACTACCTGGCCGAAGCGTACCGCATCGCGTATTATCAACCTGATAACCCATACATTTCGACTTCCGCCCTGGCCGAGGTCATGGGTGTGTCGGCCCCGGCGGTGACGCGGATGGTGCAGCGGCTGAAAGAAGCCGGCTACCTGGAGCACGAGCCATACCGGGGCATTTGCCTGACGCCTGCCGGAGAACGCGAAGCGCTGGCGAACATCCGGCGGCACCGGCTGGTTGAGGTGTTTCTGGTTTCGGTGATGAAATTTGGCTGGCACGAAGTTCATGACGAAGCCGACGCCCTGGCCGAATCGATCAGCGATATCGTCGTCAACCGCATGGACGCGATGGCCGGGTACCCGCGCCGCTGCCCACACGGCGAGCCGATCCCGCGCTTGGACGGCACGATGCCGCGCGTACACGACACGCCCCTCAGCGAATTGGACGACGACAGCGGCGACTACATCATCAGCCGCGCCAATTCGCACGACGGCGACAAGCTTGCCTATCTCGAAGCGCTTGGACTCAAGCCGGGCATCGCGCTGCAAATCGCTGAGCGCGCACCGTTCAATGGGCCGCTGCAGCTCCGTGTGGACGGCGAGATCAAGGTCATCGGTCACGAGTTGGCGGCGTTGGTACGTGTGTGCCGCCCGGAGCAGTTCGCGCTGCCCTGATCAACCAGCGGCGCGCGGGCCGCGCCACGCCGCGATCCCCAAGCAGAGCCACCCGCCCAGCAACGCCGCCCCCCCCAGCGGCGCGACCGCACCGAACAGGCCGATTTGCAGCAGACTCAGCAGATACAGACTGCCGGAGAACAACACGATGCCGACGGCAAACAGGCTGCCCGCTGCGCGCGTCCAGCGATTGGGCCACTGCTGCACCGCCCAAGCCGTCCCGAAAATCGCCAGCGCATGGATCAAGTGATACTGCACGGCGGTCGCGAAGGTCGGTTCGCGGTCTGGGTTGGCGGCGAAGTAGCTTGCCAACCCGTGCGCGCCGAACGCCCCCAACCCCACGCCGATCAGTGCCAACAGCGCGGCCACCCCAACATATACACGTGGCAGCAATGGTGACATCATCCTAACCCCGCCACAACGAATCCCAACCCAGATCCGTCGCTAAGTGGGTATAAAATAGAGACACAGGTTTCAAATTGTTCAGAAACACATGGTTCGTGTGTACAATTGACGCGAACATTGCGGCACTTCACAATCATCGAGCTTCCTTTGCTGACTGCGCCGCCGGCACCGCAAACTGTGGCCTTCGCTGTGCCGGGGCTGTGAGTTCACCTACCCTGTAAGTATCAGGATCAGAAACGGCATGTCAACGGCAGGCTATGCATTAGAGCATTTTTACTATGGGCAACCGCTGGCAAACGGCCAACCGCAGGGCGATTTGCAACTGCTGGCCAGTTCGGCGGGCGTCACGCAGGAACATGTCCGTGAGGCAATGCAGATCGGGCGGGTGCCACCGCTGGCCGGGCACCCCGACGGGTCATGGGCGCTGCTGCGTGGGCGGTCGCAGCCGTTTTTGCTGGTGCAGGCCCAGCGCAACGCTGCCGGTCAGGGGATGCGCCATGTGATCTTCGTGCCGGTGGACGTGCTGCGCCTGCTGAGCGGCAACATCAAAGCGCTGGCGGCTCTGGTTGAGACAGACATGCCAACGCTCCCGGAGCCGGGCACGGCGGTCGATCTGCTGGTGATGCCGTCGGGCAGCGCCCCAGCCACCGAAGATCAAGAGGATGCGCTGCTGGCGCTGATGAACGCGACGCGCGACCGCTTCGACGTGATCGAGGGCCTGTTGGCCGCCCTGATCGGCGGCAAGCCCATCGTGATCACGCAAGCGCCGCCGCAGATGCGCGAGCGGCTCGGCCTCGTTGAAGGGCTGTTGGCGCTGCTGCCACCGCCAGCGCGCTTCGGCGTCACTTTCGCCACCCACGCGACCGCCGCCACGCAGATCGATGTGCAGATTCGGTTTATGGGCGAAGACGAGGCGCTGCCCGCCAACGCGCTGCATTATGTATGGGGCGCGCGCGATCTCAGCGGCCAAGCGCCGCACAGCGAGTACAGCCGCTTCATAAAAAGCCAACTCCGCCTTGACATCACACTCGTGGTCGAGCGGACGGCGACGCTCGCCCCCATCGCGGCGTGGCGCATCAAGCAGGGCGATGCGCTCAGCGAAGCGCTGGGTTATGCATCGCGGCGGCTGCGGGTGGACGACGCGCTGAGCAACAACCAGCCCGTCGATGCGCCGGAAGTGGCGAAGATCCTCACCAACGACACAACGCTCAGCGACGACCTGCGTGCCATCTATGTGCAGCATTTGCTGGCGTTCGCGCTGGCGCTGGACGAAATGGAGCACGCCGATCTGTTGGCGGTGGTGGTGCGCGGCCAACCGGATATGGAGCGCGTGATCATCCGGCAGATGAGCGCCGAACTCGACCGCGGCAAGGCGGAGCGCGTCTATCACACGCTGACGCGCTGGCTGCTCAATCCGCTCGGCTTCAACGGCATGTTGTGGATCGATCTGTTTCACCGGGCGGCGCTTGAGTACGCCGAGATTCTGGTGCAGGCGGGCGACGAAGCGCGCCTAACCCAACTGCTTGACCAACTGCGCGAGAATTACCTGGAGCTGCAAACCAACACCATCTTCCCGCAGTTGATTCGGATTTCGATGCCGTTGGGCACGCGCAGCCCAGAATTGGCGCAGATGCTGTTTGTGCTCGCCGCCAGCACCCTCCCGACCAATCGCTGGCAGCAGTTCGTGAATCTGCCGCATTTAGCGGCCCATCTCTCGGCAGATACCCAGCGGCTGCTCAAGCACCTGAGCGCCTTTGATCCCAGTGCGCCGCCGTTCGGCTTGCTGAATCATGCGGCGGCGAGTTTCGGCGAGACCTGGCAGCCGCTGATGCTGATCCGGCTGGCGGAAGTGGCGGCGCTGGCCACCCGCTACGATCTGTTCGATATGGACAGCCTGCCCGCGCTGGCCGCCGCCGCCGCCACCGACTGGGGCGCGCGCTATGATCAAACCCTGCGCTGGATCGTGCGCAACTTCTACAGCGACAACCTGCTCACCTCGCTGGGGGCCAAATCCGCCAGCTATTTGGCGCAGATTCTGCTGGCGCGCCGCGCTTACGCCGAACTGACCGATCAACTGCTGCGCCAGCGGCGGCTGCTGTATGCGGCGGAAAACAAACAACTCGCCTTCGCGGCCATGATACGGCGGGTTTTCGCCGAAACGCCGCTGCCTGTCGCCGAAGTCCCCGCCGCGCTTCAGGCGCTGGAAGCTGGCGGGATCAAACCGCTGGCGTTGATTCTGGCACACACAGGCGCGCTTGAGAGCCACAAGTGGTCGGCGGCGCTGGACGATGTGGCCACGCATCTGGTGACGCTGCTGGGCCAACAGCGGATGGTCATCGAGGTGCTGCGCCCAGATGTACTCACCGACCTGGTGAAATACTACGTTGAGCGTCGGGATACAGCAGCAGCGGTGCGCGTGGCTAATCTCATCGCCGTGCCGGCGGCCCGGCGCGGCGAAAGCGGGATCGCACCGCTGGTCGATCTGTATCGTGTGCTGGATTGGGATGAGCCGAGCCGCGCCGCTGGGATTGACGCGCTGCGTTATTTCGTGCGCCATTGCAGCGAACCGGTGGCGGCGCGCGGTGTCGCCCGGTTCGGCAACGACCTGGGGCCGGCGGTGCGCGAGAAGTTGGAGGCGACGTTTGTGCTGCGCCGTTTGCTGGGCGGTGATCTCACTGAGCACGCCGATGTCCTGCACGTGGCGGCTGGGCTGCTCTACGATTTCGGCTCCGCCTATGTGGATCGCAGTAACGTCCCCACGATTCAACTGTTGGTTGGCGATCTGCACAGCCTGAACGGGGGGCTGGACGATTCGGAGCGGGTGGCGCTGGCCGACGAATTCCTCGAATTGGGGCGGTCGGTCAATGCGCTGGCGAGCCAACACCGCCGCGCACATCCCCGCGAGAACAACCAGCGGATCACCGGGCTGCTGGGTGGCCAGGGCGAGGTCAGCAGCGTGCTCGATATTTTCTGGGTGATGGGCGGCTACTTCGCCCAGGGGCAGCGCGCCATCCCGCGCGTGGAACGCCCCGTCGAGCCGCACCCGATGGGCGGGCGCGCCGCGCCGCTGCTGCTGCAAGATCTCCAGGCGATCAATGCGTTGTTCAAGGCTGCGCTGCGGGCGTTGGTGGCCATCGAGCGCGTCTCGTTGAGCGCAGCGACGATCCAGCAGGAGATCGAGAGCCAGTGGGGTGCAATCGATCTGCAAGCGCGGCGCGCCCTCGTCCGTGATCTGGCGGTGGACTTACAGCGTATCCCAGAGATGATTCTGATCAGCACCGACAAAGCGGATGATAAGGCGCTGCAAGATACGTCATCGTTGGCCCGCCGCCTGGACAAAAACATGCAGCGTCCAGAAAACGTGCTCGACCTGTGCCGGTTTGTTTATGGCTACTTCAAAACGCGCGTCGTGTGAGCGCGGGCGCAGCACAATTTTGCAGTTTTGTTATAATCGTTTTTAGCACTGCCGAGTGCCTTGGCCCACTTGGGTGAGGCCAGTTGTGCTGCTGGGTATCGATTGATCAATCGATAGTTAATCGATAGTTAGAGGAAGCGGTCGGTTATGGAAGTTGGCAGCGAGTTCAGCCATTACAGGGTCGTCGAACACATCGGGCGCGGCGGCATGGCGGACGTGTGGTCCGCGCGCGATCAGCGGCTGGGGCGCACGGTGGCGGTGAAAACAGTGGCCCGTAACCTGACCATTCAGGGCACCAACCCCGTCACGTTGTTTGAGCGCGAAGCCCAAACCATTGCCGGGCTGGAACACCCTTACATCCTGCCGATCCATGAATTCGGTGATTACCAGGGGCAGTTGTACATCGTCATGCGTTATGTCTCTGGCGGCTCGCTGGAAGACCGGCTCGAGCAAGGGCCGATGACGCTGCACGAGACGATTCGCATGGGCCGCTTGATCGGCCAAGCGCTGGATTACGCGCACGAGAACAAAGTCATCCATCTCGACATCAAGCCGTCCAATGTGCTGCTGGACACCTCGAGCCTGCCGTATCTGGCCGATTTCGGGCTGGCGGCGGTGCTGGGGCCAGAAGGCCGTGCGGCCAACCCTGGGTCGGGGACGCTGTTATACATGGCCCCCGAGCAGTTGACCTCCACCGAACTGGATCACCGCGCGGACATTTACAGCTTCGGCGTGCTCATTTTTCACATGCTCACCGGGCAGCTCCCGTTCGATGCGGCGGTGTCGCTGGCGCTGCGGCAGGTGCAGGCAAGCGAGGTCATGCCCGATATTCGCGCCATCAAGACAGAACTGCCGGGCGGAATCACCGAGTTGCTGCGCGGCTGCACCCACATCGAACCCGCCCAGCGCCCAGGCACGCTCCACGACATCATGAACGCGCTGGAAACGATTATCATGCCGGGCCGCGCCGTGCTTGATGATACGGCAGTGGTAGCGCGGGCACCCGTGCCCCGGGGGCCGAACGCCCCCACCGAACCCGCTGACGATGAGACCCGGCCACGCATCGAGATCGATACCGAAGACCTGATGACGCAGCCGCTGGACCCGATCACCGGGCCAATTTCGCGGCTGCCCTCCGTCGATGAGATCAGCGACGAAACCCAAGATCAAGCGCTGGGGTTGGATCTTCCGGAGCTGTCCCTGCGACGGCTTGATCTGGACTCCGCGCCGCAGCCGATGGCTTCCACCGAACAGATTGCGCGCCGCGAGGCGGAAGATTTGTACGCCAGGGCACGGCGCACCTGGGCGCATGGGCAGGGGCGCTTCCTGCTGGGCGTGACGCACTTCACCATCATCAACGATTACTACCGGGATGCCGCCGCCAATCAGCTCGATTTGGATGAAGGCGGCACACAAATGCTGCTGCGCGGCGCGCTCGAATACGACCTGGAGATCGATTATTGGTGGCGGCTGCTGAGCGATGAAAGCCGCCGCTGGGTGACTCTGCACGCCATCCGCAGCGAAAACGCCACCGCGCGCATCCGCGCGCTGGAACGGCTCCATGATCTGCCGGACTCCGATCCGCCGCAGATCCCGAAATTGGTGGCGCAAGCACTGCAAGTCGAGACCAACCGCGACGCCAAGCTCGCCGCCATTCAAGTGCTGGAAATACGGGCGCGGCTGCGCGCCAGCCAAACGATTCTCACCCAACCCCCCCAGCGGGGCACCGCGCGCGCCGGATGATCATGCGGCTGAGTGCAAACGTTGCGCTGTAAGTCGGTGTGTGTAAGTCATTGAGTGGAAAAGACCATGAGCGATAGGCCTGAGCAAGAAACGCAGCCCGCCCCCCCGGCGATGAGCACCGCGAGCAGCCCCTGGCTGAGCGGGACGCGCCAGCGGTTGGCAGATCAATTGCAATCCCAGCTCGATCTCAACCTCAACGCGGGATGGCAAGAGGTGATCTACACCCACGACATCGATTTGTTGTTGGCGCAAACGGCCCTCAACGACGAGGAGCCGGTCGTGGCGGAACGCGCGGCCCGCGCTATTGGGCGCATCCGCTCCCAGACCGCCGTCCGCGAGATCGCCGACCGTCAGCGCCGCGGCCAGAAAGGCGCGCTGCGTGCGCTGGCGCTGGTGCGTGACGAAGCGCGGTCGCTGCCACCGGCGGTCGGGTTCCGTGGGCGGTTGTATGCGTGGCTGGCGAATACCATTCGCCGCCTCACCGATGATCCGCTCGAAGGCGTCTGGCGCTACGCAGCGGCGCTGCTGGGCGGGTTCATCGCTATGGGCATGTATGTGTGGGTGAACCTACCGAGCCAAGCGATCTTCGAGCCAGATCGCTGGGGGCGAACGATCTCGATTGGGCTGACCTTCGGGGTGCTGACCGCCGTGATCGTCGTCGCCGCCGATGAACTGCCGCAGCGGCTGCGCGGCTTCTGGCCGTTCTGGGGGCGGCTGGTGGTGGCTGGCGTGGCCGGGGCGCTGCTGGGGATGCTGTCGTGGGGGGCTTTCACCTGGTTCTTCCTGAATTTTGAACCCGATTGGGGGGCGACGCTGGTGTATGGCGGGCTGGGCTGGGCAGCCGCCTTCATGATCGCCAACCTGTTCAAACTGCCCGGCTGGCTGATGACGATCACGACGGCTGCGGCGCTGTGGCTGCCGCTGTACCAAGCGATTCAGGTGGGCACCCCGGTGATCTACTTTCGCACGCCAGAAGTCGAGGTTTACTCGCTGCTGCTGCCGATGGCTGTGATCATGGCTGTCGGCGCGCATTTCCAGGCACTGCTGGCCGATTTTCTCGCGCTCATCCGCTGGGGGCGGGCGCAGTGGCAGCGGCGTCGCCCGGCATCCCAATCGACGGCCAGCAATGATCAGACCGCCGATCAGATGTGATTGTACAGCCGCCCGCCAAACTCATTGACGAGCTGATCATCGTACGCATCGGCACAGTTGGCGACAAACGCGATGACCGAGTTGGCTTCGTTGGCGTCCATCCCGGCGACCTGGCGCTCGCTGAAGACGTACACTGTTTCGAAGTACACGCCGAAGGCAGCGTTGGTCAACTGGAGGTTCAATTCCAGCAGCCGCCGGTACAGCGGCAGCAGGCCAATTTGCGGCAGGTGTAAAATCGGCGACAGCACTTGAAAATAGCCGATCTCTTCGCGCTGCGAAATATACACCTCAATTAGCGCCGAACCGCGCATGAAGCGCCAGCCAAAGCCTTCGTGCGTGTTCATCCGCGCTTTGTCCAGCTCAACGCCCAGGCTGAGCAGAATCTGCTCGACGGTTTGGGCGTGGTTTTCGAGGCTTGGGGTAGGGCGTCGCCCCCCAAAGTTAAACATGATCGCGCTCCCTACGGTGTCTCCGTGCAATCACATCAACACTTCAATCACATCGATCTGAGTGGGTGTCAGGTGCCCACCAGGATTAGCGTGGCCGCATCGGCTCCCCTTTGGGGTCAATCAGCTGCCCGCAGCGCTGGCAGCGGTTCCGGTGAATGCCCGCGACCGCCTGACAGTGCGGGCACGGCCTGTTCCCAAGCTGGTACAGCCCCTCCGCTTCGGGGCGTGGGTAGCGGTGCGGGTGATGCTGTGCGTGGGGCAGCACGCCGCCACAGTGTTCGCAGTAGAAGAAATCTGCGAACGCGCCCGCCCAACTCCCTGCGCCGCAGGTGGGGCAGTAGGCGTAGTTGCTGCGCCGTTCCTGCTGATACTGATCGACTGCCTGCCGGATAGCCGCGATGTGCAGCCCGAATAGATGGGTCGAGTTGTGGCTCGTGTTGCAAGTGATCATGCCGACAAGGTAGCGATACTGATCAAAGATCGGCGCGCCGCCCGCGTCCGGCAGCGCGGTGAATGACGTTGGCAGCCAGTGCGCCGCCATCACGCGCCGGGTGGGGCGGTGTGTGGCGGTGAAGGTTTGGCCGTTGGCGCGCAGCAGGCTCAGCGGCATCTGATCTGGGACGGTGGCCGTCGCTGTGATCGGCAAACCGCCCGACGCGGCAGGCATGTGCTGATCTTCAAGATAGATCACGGCGAGATCGCGATCTGTGAAGGCGCGCACCACATAGCCATGCAACTGCTGGCCGTCGCTGCGTTCGAGGAGCAGCCGCTGCATGCCACCGGTGACGGTGCGCGTCGTCGCCAGCAGCAGCCCACCCACACCGCCGCGCGCCGCCTCGACGTGATCGACCACAAAGGCCGTCCCCGTGCCGTTCGGCCCCCCCAGCACACTGACGATGTAATCGGTCAAAGCGCCGCTGCGCTCGCCGAAAGGTTCCGTCATGCTCGGTTCGCCGCTGCCGGGAGGTTGGGGGGCAAGTTCTGGTAAGGTGACGGGCGGACGCGGGATGTCCGCTGCATCGAGCGCGGGTTGTGGTTCGGGGGCGGTGCCGGGCGGCTCCGGGAGTGTAGTGGGC
>JAADYY010000663.1 GCA_010092805.1 Chloroflexota bacterium
ATGAGCTTCGTTAACCAATATTCCTACTTGCTGCTCAGCGTCTTCGCATTGATCGTTGTCGCGGTCGTGCTCATCCGGCGGCAAACACGCCGCTCCGCCTTGCTGATTGCCCTCGGCGGGATTGCGCTGCTGCTCACCGCCAGCTTTTTTGCGCTGCGACCGGGCTTCAGCGATGTGACAACCGTCGCCGCCGCCGATGCACTGATCAGCAACGGCAGCCCGACCCTCATCGAGTTCTACAGCAACTATTGTCTCGGCTGTCTGGCGGTGCGCCCCGAAGTCGATGCGCTGATCGCGGACATCCGCGCCCGCTACCCGGACAGTTTCGACATTCTGCGCATCGACATTCACACCGATTTCGGTGCGGTGCTACGCGAACGTTACGATTTCACCTACACACCAGAATTTGTACTGCTGGATGCGCGTGGCGGCGAAACTTGGCGCGGGCACGTCCCGCCAGCGCTGGAAACGCTCGACCGGGTGGCCTTCACCAGTCCCTGATGCGACACATTCTCCTGATCTTCATCGACGGGATCGGCCTCGGCCCCGACGACCCGGCGACCAATCCGTTTGCTGTTGCTGCCATGCCCACGCTGACGGCGCTCACCAACGGGCAGCGCTGGCTTAGCGATGTTGGGCAGCAGACGAGCGACCGTGCGATCCTGGTACCAACCGACCCGCGTATGGGCGTCCCCGGCAAACCGCAAAGCGCCTCCGGCCAGGCGACGATCCTCACCGGGCGCGTTGTCCCAGAGCTGATCGGCGAGCACTACGGCCCGCGCCCCAACCCGCCCATCCGCGAGATGCTGGCCGCTGATAATTTTTTCAAGCAGGTGGTCGCGCACGGTCTCAGCGCCGCGCTGTTGGAAGCCTACCCGCCGCAGTGGCACACCGCGATCAACAGCGGCAAACGCTTGCGCTCGAGTTATCAACAAGCTGCGCATGAAGCCGGGGTGATCATCTTCGAAGAAGCGCATTTTCGCAGCGGCGACGCCCTCCCGGTCGATTGGACCGGCGAAGCGTGGCGCTCGCAGCTCGGTTACACAGATACTCCCGTGCTCAGTCCGTTTGAGGCCGGGCGAAAGATGGTCGCGCTGTCCAGGCGCTATGATTTCGCAATGTTTCCGCACTGGATCACCGATTATATCGGTCATCGCGGCACACTCGCAGATGCTGTGCGGCTGCTCGAATTGATCGACGGGGTGATGGCCGGGGCGCTCGATGCCTGGGACGCTGACGAAGGGCTGCTCATCCTCACCAGCGATCACGGCAACATGGAAGACACGAGTCACGGCAAACACACCGAAAATGATGTCCCAACATTGATTGTGGGGGCGGAAAAAGCCGCCTTCGCCGACGGCCTCACGACCCTCGCCGATCTCACACCGCACATGGGGCGCTTCCTCTTCGCTGATCAGCATTGATCCAACCCGCTGCCCATGCAGCTAAATATCCGCTTAACACGCCCTGACAGTCGTCCCAGCTTTCGACTATACTTAACATACAATGCAGCCAGCACCCGATAAGGCTTTCTGTTATGCAACCTGTTGATCCACAAGCGATGCGCGACACCCTGCGGCTTTGGGCCAGCGGTGTTTCCGTCGTGACGACGGCCCTGGCGACACCAACGGGCAATCAGCGCGCCGGGATGACGGTCAGCGCGTTTAACTCACTCTCGCTGGAACCGCCAAGTATTCTCGTCTGCCTTTCGAAGGCAACGACGACCGTCAATTTGATGGCTGAATCCGACGTATTCGCGGTGTCGATTTTGAGCGAGGACAGCGCAGAACTTTCAGACCGGTTTGCGGGGCGGCATAACCTAGCCGAAAATGCCGACCGATTTCTCGGCGTCGAGACCCACACCGCGTCCACAGGTTCTCCGATCCTCAGCGCCGCGTTGGCCTGGCTCGATTGCAAGGTGTGCGAGCGCTACGACGGCAACACCCACTGGATCGTGATCGGCGAGGTGGTCGCCACCGGGCAGCGTGATGCCAATGTGTCCCCTTTACTCTACTATGATCGCGGGTATCGCACGATCGCCCCATAAGCCGAAAGCAGCCGCTGCACCCACGCCACCTACGTTATTCAAATACGCAAATGGTAGGCTGATACATGGCCAGTGCGGCGCGAGTATCCACCTTGACGAACGATCTGCACTCGCCTACAATACTGCCGATCTATGGGATGAACAGAAGCCGACCCCATGTTTGAGAATTTAACCAACCGACTCCAAGATATTTTTGACGGCATGAACCGTGTCGGCAAACTCACTGAAGAGGATGTCGAGCGCGGCATGAAGGAAGTCCGCATGGCGCTGCTTGAGGCGGATGTCTCGCTGAGCGTCGTCAAGGACTTTGTCAAGCGCGTCAAAGCCCGCGCGGTCGGTGCAGATGTTGCCAAAAGCCTGAAGCCGGGGCAGCAGGTCGTCAAGATCGTTCACGAGGAACTCCTGGAAACGCTTGGCGAAGGGGCGCGGCTGAACTTTGCCGGCAGCAACAAACCCCACGTGATCATGCTGGTTGGGCTTCAGGGTTCGGGTAAAACGACAACGGCGGCCAAGCTGGCGCTGCATCTGCGCCGTGATGGGCGTCAGCCGTATTTGATCGCAGCCGATACCTATCGTCCCGCTGCGGTCGATCAGTTGGTGACGCTCGCTAAGCAAATCCAGGTGCCCTATCACGAAGAAGGCACCACAGCGAAACCGCCGGACATCGCAACACACGGCCTGAAGAAGGCCCGCGAGGAAAACGCCGCTGTCGTCATCGTCGATACAGCAGGCCGTTTGCAAATCGACGATACTCTCATGACTGAGTTGGAGCAGATCAAGAAGCGCACCGAACCGGTCGAGATTCTGCTGGTCGCCGACTCGATGACCGGTCAGGAAGCCGTCAATATTGCGAAGGGCTTCAATGAGCGGTTGGGCATCACGGGCCTGATTCTGACCAAAGTCGATGGTGATGCGCGCGGTGGTGCGGCGCTCTCGATGCGTGCGGTGACGGGCGTGCCCATCAAATTCCTGGGTACGGGCGAAAAGCTCGACGGCTTCGAACTGTTCCACCCAGATCGCTTGGCGCAGCGCATTCTCGGCATGGGCGACATGATGACGCTCATCGAAAAAGCCGAGGAAGCCTTCGATGAGAAAGAGGCGCTCAAGCTCCAGAAGAAACTGATGCAGAATCAGTTTACGCTGCAAGACTTTCTGGATCAGTTACAGAAGATCCGCAAGATGGGGTCATTCATGCAAATCCTTGACATGCTGCCGGGGGCGAACCGCATCAAGGATCAGCTTGATCAAGAGGATGTCGAAAAGCGGATCAAGCGTGTCGAGGCGATCATCAACTCGATGACGAAAGAGGAACGCAACAATCCCAAGATCCTCAACGCCAGCCGTCGCAAACGGATCGCGGCGGGCAGCGGCGTGCAGGTGCGGGATGTCAATGATGTGATCAAGCAGTTCAATGAAATGCAGAAGATGATGAACCAGGCGCGCAAGGGTAAGCTGAAGATCCCCGGAATGCCCAGCGGGATGCCGCGTTAAAGCCCAACCCATGCATCACGCGCCGACTCCCCTCAGTAACTTTAAGCTATGGGGAGCACAACCA